>CAZXIQ010000007.1:0-21327 GCA_964640785.1 uncultured Bacteroidaceae bacterium
GCACGCACACGCCACGACGCTGGGGACAGTTGTCGAGTGCGGGAGATTTACTCTTCTCAACCAAGACCTCTCTGCCTTTTCTTACTAATTGTTGAATTGTAGGCATTTTGTTTAGTTTTTAATTATTATATTGTATTTTAATATTTTACGTTTCGATTTCGTGCTAAAATTGCACAATTCACCTTTTTCGGTCTGCAAAGTTACTGATTTTATTCGGAATAAAAAATATTTGAATTTATTTTTTCAAAAAAAAATATACAAAAAAATCCACGCTATCAAACGTGGATTTTTTTGTCAGGCATCACCTTGTGTTCTTATTTTTTCTATTGAAGGGAAAGGGTCGACCCTTTTTATCTCAATTTCTCCAAAATTCGCCTCGTATCTGTTAATATTGTCACGCAATATGTGCAACAATCGCTTGGCATGCTCGGGAGCCATTATCACCCTCGAGCGCACCTGAGCCTTGTGGACACCGGGCAACAAAGATATAAAATCGAGAACAAACTCTGATGAAGAGTGCGACAACAACGACATATTGGAGTAAATACCTTCGGCCACACTCTCTTTCAATTCTATTTCCAACGACGGAGTTTTCTTCTTATCATCCATAGTACCTATTATATATATTAGTCATAAATTTCCGCAAGTTTCTTGGCAAACGCATCGCCATACTCGGCAACAAGCAGGTCGAGAAGCTCGAGTTTCATCTCTTTGGGCATACTCCGATGCCAACATTCAAACACTGTCACCCCGACAGGATTGGATAGATTCTCTTTTATAAAAGGAACGACAAAGCCAAACGTTGTATTCGGGTCGGTACCCACGTTTTTCTTCACGCTATCGACATCGGTTTTAAACTTGTTGTAGAGTTCGTTTAACGGAGTGCCGCTTGCAACTGCCGGCAATTTACCCTCCTTATCATACGGGGTAACATCTATTTTACCCGGCTCCAAGAACAAATCAACAGCAAACGGTGCCCCTTCATCGAAAATAAGTTCGAATGACTTTTCGTCAATATGAGTAGAGTCGCACACCAACAGCACAGCACTGTGTGCAGCCTCTACCCTGCCCTTCATCACAAAAGAGTTGTCGGCAATTACCGATGAATTAAGCAACAAAGGCTGCTCACCCTCGGACTGCACACGACACAGATAAACTTTATACCCATTGCGAAAACCTGCATTATTGCCACTTATAACATACTGTTTTTTATCACTGCACGAAACAAGCAACAACAACAGCAGCAGCCACAAAGAGAAAAATGTTTTTTTCATATTAAAATTCATTAAGGCTACATCTATAAGACACAAAAAAGAGCGTCAATGTATCAAGCGCGAGAATATTTTAAAAAAGAGTATGCACCAACGGCCATACTCTTTTTTAATAATCAATAATCATCGGGTACCGGCGTACCGATGGGGTAAAAATCGACAAGATTAAGGTCGAAAATAAGTGTCGAATAGGGAGGAATGAGACTTATGCCCGTGCGCCCCTCGTAACCGAGCGTTGCAGGAACATATATGCGCCACACATCACCGGTGGCACGGGTTTTTCCTTTTACCATGCGCATCATTGCCGTCGTCCACCCGCGCACACAGCCCGAGAGATTAAGTTTTTGAGGCACATTAACTTCGGGGTCGAGCTGCCCAAGATAAGATTCATCAAAAATATTACCCTCGGGGAAAGTTTTTGACGGAATAAGGCGTCCGCGATAATTCACAAGCACCGTATCGGAATATCCCGGCGACTCTGTTCCGTCGCCGCGACGTATGATATTGCAATATACATAATATTGATTATCCCATTCTAACGTGTCGTTCATTCCGTACGCCAAAAGCACTTTCCAATCGCCCGACTTGTCGGCACGCGCAACATTGGCGATGGAGTCGATAAACGCTACGTTACGCGCCGCCCAATTGTCATATTCACCGGCCTCTTCTGTTTCGTCGCAGGAGACAAGCCCCATAAGCGCGACGAACAAAAAGAGCGAATATATCTTTAAAAATTTCATGTACAAAAAGTTATGATAATTTTTTAAGAACAGAGGTGATGCTCACCTTATCTTGTAACAATTCACGAAGGTCGGCAATAGCCACACGACGCTGCTCCATAGTATCGCGGTCGCGCAGGGTAACCATATTATCTTCGAGTGTCTGATGATCGACTGTCACGCAGTAGGGAGTGCCAATGGCATCCATACGACGGTAACGTTTGCCGATAGAGTCTTTCTCTTCGTAGTAACAGTTGAAGCTGAACTTAAGTTCATTCATTATTTCGCGAGCCTTTTCGGGCAGGCCATCTTTTTTAACCAAAGGCAACACCGCCAATTTCACCGGCGCAAGAGCTGCGGGCAGTTTAAGTACCACACGCGACTCACCATTTTCGAGTTTCTCTTCGTTGTATGCTGCACACATCACGCTGAGGAACATACGGTCCACACCGATAGAGGTCTCAATTACATAAGGAGTGTAACTTTCGTTCAATTCCGGGTCGAAATATTTGATATTCTTTCCGCAATACTTCTCGTGCTGACTAAGGTCGAAGTTTGTACGGGAATGTATACCCTCAACCTCTTTGAATCCGAAAGGCATCTTAAACTCAATGTCCGTTGCAGCATTTGCATAATGGGCAAGTTTTTCGTGGTCGTGGTATCTGTACATATCGTCGCCGAATCCCAGTGCCTTGTGCCACTTCAAGCGGAAAGCCTTCCAATGCTCGAACCACTCCATTTCCTTTCCGGGCTGAACAAAGAACTGCATCTCCATCTGCTCGAACTCTCTCATTCTGAAGATAAACTGACGTGCAACAATCTCGTTGCGGAAAGCCTTACCTATCTGCGCAATACCAAAGGGGATGCGCATGCGACCCGTCTTCTGAACATTAAGATAATTAACAAAAATACCCTGTGCAGTTTCGGGACGAAGATAAACTTTCATTGCACCATCGGCAGTAGAGCCCATTTCGGTAGAGAACATCAGATTGAACTGACGCACCTCTGTCCAGTTGCGGGTACCCGACACGGGGCACACAATCTCTTCGTCAATAATAATCTGACGCAGTTCCTCAAGGTCTACATTGTTCATAGCCACCGCAAAACGCTCGTGAAGAGCATCGCGTTTGGCCTTCTCGGCAAGCACCTTGGGGTTAGTCTCGCAGAACATTGCTCGGTCGAACGACTCACCGAAACGCTTGGCAGCCTTGGCAACCTCTTTCTCTATCTTTTCGTCATATTTTGCAATCTGCTCCTCGATAAGTACATCCGCTCTGTATCTTTTTTTAGAGTCGCGGTTGTCAATCAAAGGGTCGTTGAAGGCATCAACGTGACCCGACGCCTTCCAAATGGTGGGGTGCATGAAAATTGCAGAATCGATACCCACTATATTATCGTGTAGCAGCACCATACTCTGCCACCAATAAGTCTTAATATTATTTTTCAACTCCACGCCCATCTGACCATAATCATAGACAGCACCTAAGCCGTCATATATGTCACTCGAAGGAAAAACAAAGCCATATTCCTTGCAATGGGCTACCACTTTCTTAAAAACATCATCTTGAGCCATCTTATTTAAATCTTAAATTTTGCGCAAAGTAAATCATTTTTTCTGAAAAACCACAATTGTATTTATAAATAATTAATATTGCGCTCCTAAATATAGGCTATTACCCCATCAACCATTTTGCCTTTTTACCAATTGCAGCATATATTAAAGCAACAACTATCCACGACATGGCAAAAGCTATGACTGCCGCAAACGGAATCTGCAAAGGAATAGGAATACCCAGCGTACGAGCCAATATCACCGCAGGACCTGTAAAGAAAAAGTGAACCATATACACACCGAATCCACACTTCGTAAGGTTGGCAAGTAGCAACTGTATCCTAAACGACTGTACATTTATGCTCTTTGCAAGCATAAAGCATGGCACAGTCATCGCAATGACGTTAAGAGAATTATATGTCAAAAAAAGTTCGTACTGTTCGGGAGTGGGGTTTGGCAAGTCGCGCATAGTAATGAATCCATAATATGTAACGAGATAACCAACTATAAACATAGGTACGCCATAGCAAAGCAACTGCATATTGTTCCAATTATGATTTCTAAGATAGTGTCCCAAAAGCAGATAACCGTTGAATCCAGCAAAATAATATAACATGCCATATGCGTTCCACGAGCATGTCCCCCAAAGATAGGGAGCGACAAATTCACAATAATATGGCAACAAAGATGTCACGCCCCACGCAACAAGAAACCAAAGTTTAGCCTTTTCGCTCGCTTTCTCAACCCAAGCAGAGAATATCGGCAGATACAGATAAAGTCCGATAAGCAAATAGATGTACCACATGTGTACAGCTGTCAGAGGGAAGTTAAAAGGTATATCCAAAGCATACTTCACGAATGCTCCAAAAGACTGCCTTGTTACCTCATCGCCACCGTAAGCAAAGAAATCGAGCAGGATAGAAGAATCAATCCCCAATACGCCCGTCATAAACGGAAACATAGCATAAATAAAAGACCATATTACGAATGGGAAAAAGACACGAGTAATACGTTTCTTATAAAACAACGAAGTTTCTTCTTTTACAGGCAACATCAAAGCACCGGTAATCATCACAAACAGTGGTACGCACGGACGCAAGAACGACCCCCACAAGGCACCCCATAGTGGAATTTCGGCCGGAGGATTACCACCCGGATAAAAATTAAAAGGGTCGGCACAGTGACAGCACACAACCATAAACATTGCAAATAAACGCGCCACATCGAGCCACACTACGCGACTACCATTTAACGATTGCGAATTTTTGTTTTTCATAGATAAATATTTTTTCATTATTAAATGCAAAATTATCTCTAATATAGCAACATCAATTTTGCTATATTTACAAATGATTTATTTATATTTGCATATAGATACTATTATTTCAAATGATTTCGCATATAGAATTTTCAAAAAACCCGCATGCCTACACCTGTTTTTTAGGCAATGTAACAATTCGACCGGATAAAAACATAAAGCTGCACAGCCATCAGACATGGGAAATATACTATGTAATAAAAGGAGTCGGTACTAGGATTATAGGCGACACTGCAGAGCCTTTTTCCGAAGGCGAAATAGTGTTAGTTCCACCCGAAGTGCCTCATTGTTGGGAATTTGGAACAAAAGTTACCGACAAAAACGGTATGATTACAAGCATGGCACTGATGTTTTCCAATGAACTTCCCAAACGATGCCTTTCTGCCTTCCCTGAATTCAAGGAGGTTATGACCTGGCTCGAAAGCAACAAAAATGCTTTTCTATTTAGCGACAGACAAAGAGAAATTGCCAGCCGATATTTCGAAAGCATGAAAGAGCAACAGGGAGCAGAACTCACATTATCACTATTGAGCCTTCTTTACAACCTCTCACGCGAATCAAACGGCAAAGTATGTGGCAACTATAAGCGCATAAGCACCGAAGAATACAGGTTCAACAGAGTGGATGACTATGTTATTTCCAACTACATGCGCACCATAACATTAAATGAAGTTGCACAATATGTAAACATGAATCGCTCTTCATTCTGTGTTTTTTTTAAGAAATATACAGGCAAAAAATTCACAACCTACCTAAATGAGTACCGCATTCACACAGCATGCAAAATTTTAAAACAACACAACTATTCGATAGCCGAGGTCGCATACATGACAGGATTCAATTGTATTCCATACTTTAATGTAGTATTTCGACGCATCATAGGCACAGCACCCCAAACTTACAGAGCAAAAAGCACATAAAGCCCATATAACAACGAGAAATTGAATTTTATTCACCTTATTTGGGGCATTTTTCAAGAAAAACCCTATTTTTGCAGAATAAAGAAATTATGTTTCATAAAAAGCAACTAACTTTTTTATAAAAAGGGAGGTTAGCAGTCCACAAACAAGCCATGAGCGACAAAAAATTCGAAGAGAACACTGAAGAGAGAGAAAATAAAAAAACAGGCGAAGAACAACAGACGAGCGAATTTCATTCCGATTACAAGCCGGCCGGCGAGGCAAACAAGCACAAACTCACCGGCATGTACCGTAATTGGTTCCTCGACTATGCCTCGTATGTTATACTCGAACGAGCCGTTCCACACTTGAATGACGGACTGAAGCCCGTACAACGACGCATACTGCACGCAATGAAAGAGCTCGACGACGGCCGCTACAACAAAGTGGCAAACATCGTCGGACACACCATGCAGTACCACCCCCACGGCGATGCCTCGATAGGCGGAGCACTCGTACAGTTGGGACAAAAAGAACTACTCATAGACTGTCAGGGAAACTGGGGAAACATTCTCACCGGCGACTCGGCAGCAGCGCCACGTTACATAGAGGCACGTCTTTCAAAATTTGCCAACGAAGTAATCTTCAACCCCAAAACCACAGAGTGGAAACTGTCGTATGACGGACGAAACAAAGAGCCTATAACCCTGCCCGTAAAATTCCCTCTGTTACTTGCACAAGGCGTCGAAGGTATTGCCGTGGGCCTCTCTTCACGCATACTTCCGCACAACTTCAACGAAATATGCGACGCAGCCGTAGCCTACCTGAACAATGAAGAATTCTCGCTCAACCCCGACTTTCAGACAGGCGGCAGCATTGACGTGTCGCGTTACCACGATGGCGACCGCACAGGCCGAGTGCGCATAAGAGCAAAAATATCAAAGTCGGAAGATGGCAAAAGCCTATCAATCACAGAAATACCCTACGGGAAAACCACTCCGGTAATCATCGACTCCATACTGAAAGCAATAGACAACGGCAAGATAAAAGTGCGCAAGGTAGACGACAACACCTCGGACAAAGTAGAGATATTGGTACACCTTGCCCCGGGAGTATCCTCGGACAAGACTATCGACGCCTTGTACGCCTTTACCGACTGCGAAATAAGCATCACCCCCTGCTGTTGCGTCATCGACAACAACACTCCTGTATTCTTGACAGTAAGCGACATACTGCGCCGTTCGGTAGACAACACATTGGAACTTTTGCGTCAGGAACTGCTTATACGTAAAGGCGAGCTATTGGAGCAACTGCACTTTGCATCGCTCGAACAGATATTCATCGAAGAGAGAATATACAAAGACAAAGAATTCGAGCAAGCAAAAGACATGGACTCGGCACTTGCCCACATAGACCTGCGCCTGACACCCTACAAAGAAAGTTTCATACGCGAAGTAACACGCGACGACCTACTGCGTCTGATGGAAATAAAAATGGCACGCATACTGCGTTTCAACAAAGAAAAAGCCGAAGAAATTATTGCACGCATCAAGGACGAGGTTGCCGAAATTGACAACAAGCTCGCCAATATGGTGAAGGTTACAATAAAATGGTTCACCATGCTTAAAGAGAAATATGGCGCAGGATTCCCTCGCAACACCGAAATACGCAACCTCGACACCATCGTCGCCACAAAGGTAATAGAGGCCAACCAGAAACTATACATAAACCGAGCCGAAGGATTCATAGGAACTTCACTTAAAAAAGAGGAGTTTGTAACCAACTGCTCGGACATTGACGACATAATACTTTTCTACAAGGACGGAAAATACAAAATAGTAAAAGTAAGCGAAAAACTATTCGTCGGAAAGAATGTTATACACATAGACATATTCAAGAAAAACGACAAACGCACCATATACAATGTCGTTTACCGTGACGGGCACAAAGGCATACACTACATCAAACGTTTCGCAGCAACAGGAATGACACGCGACAAAGAGTACGACCTTACGCAAGGCACCCCCGGCTCAAAAGTCGCATACTTCTCGGCCAACCCCAATGGCGAGGCCGAAGTTATAAAAGTGATGCTGAAGCCCAACCCTCGTCTGCGCAACGCCATCATCGACAAAGACTTCAGCACCGTTGCCATAAAAGGACGTCAGTCCATGGGCAACATCCTGACAAAAAACGAAGTACAGCGCATAACCCTGAAACGCCACGGACTATCCACACTCGGCGGACGCAAAGTATGGTTCGACCGCGACATTCTGCGCATAAACTTCGACAGTCACGGAGAATACCTTGGCGAATTCCACAGCGACGAGCAGATACTTGTGATAAGAAACAACGGAGAGTTCTACCTTACCCCCATCGACCTGAACAACCACTACGAGGAAGATATTCTTGTCATCGAAAAATACGACCCAACAAAAGTGTGGACAGCCATACTCTACGACGCATCGCAACAAAACCTGCCATACGTCAAACGTTTCACCCTCGACGCAACAGGCAAAAAACAGAACTGCTTGGGCGAGAACAGAGAGAGCAAACTAATATGGTTCAGCGACACACCCTACCCTCGCATACAAGTAATGTTCGGCGGAGCCGACCAATTCCGAGAACCGCTCGTACTTGAGCTTGACGAATTTATCGGCACCAAGAGTTTCAAGGCACGTGGCAAACGTCTGACACAATATGCGATTGACGAAATTATAGAATTAGAGCCTACGCGTCACCCCGAGCCACCGACCCTGCCCGAGACTGAAACAACAGAAAATGAAGAGGAAAATAACAACGAAGGCGACAATGCTGTACAGTTAAACCTTTTTGAAGAATGAGAAACAATATACCGACCTTTATTGTGCTTTTGATATTATCGGTGACGCCGATAATATCAAAAGCACAATTTATTAACGGCGACACAATAAACAGTTGCCGCATAAAAGTTAGCAGCACCACACACGGAGTCACCCTGCTCAACAACCTCGACACATACCTGTCGGGATACAACTATCATGGCGCAGGCTACCACTACAATCACGAAAATTTTCGCGATGCACGTTTCGGGAAACACAAACTGAAATACCAGACCCTTTTCAGCGGCATAATAGGAGCGACAGAACTCTACGACTCGAAACAATACACCCTGCTATTGAAACAAACGTGGAGCGCATACCACCCATTCAAGATAAACGAACGATTGCAAATACTCGCCGGAGCACAAATGCAACTTGCCGGGGGAGCACTTTACATACCCACAAACGGCAACAATCTTGTATCGGCCAAATTACGCACTGCACTTGCAGCAACAAGCATGGCCATATACAAAATACCGCTCCGCACAAAAAAAATAACAACGCGCTACCAAATAGATATTCCGCTCATAGGCATCGCCTTTTCTCCGGGATTCGGACAATCCTACTACGAAATATTCGGATTAGGCAACTACGACAACATTTTTCATCTGACACACCCGTTCAACTCTCCATCGTGGCGACACACCCTGTCGGCCGACATTCCCATAGGCAAAAAACAAAGCACCACCCTGCGTGCAGCCTACACTGCCGACATATTTCAGTCCGAAATTAACGAACTGCGCACACACATATACAGCCACACATTCTCAATAGGAATAGTAAAGACCCTATATAAAATAAAAGGTAACGACCCTTTAAAAACTTATTCGCCATATTAAAATGAAAAAAGAGCTATTCACATATATAACAGCCCTGTTTATCATCGCCCTACCCAGCGGATGTATAGAAGAAGAAAGTTTCGACAACAGCCTCGAAGGAAATTTCGATGCGCTATGGAGCCTGATAGACCAGCGCTACTGCTTTATCGAATACGCCGAAGAGCAGTTCGGCCTTAATTGGAACAGCGTTTATCACAAATATAAAGCCAAAATAGACACAGAGACAAGCGAGCGCCAGCTTTTCAACATTTGCGGAGAGATGTTGGGCGAACTGCGCGACGGCCACGTAAACCTGACGTCTGTTTACGGCACAACATATTATTGGGATTGGAAATTGAACCATCCGGTGAATTTCAGCGACTCGATACAACGGAAATACCTTGGCAGCAACTTTATGCTGAACAATGGCATAAAATACACAGAACTATCGGAAGATATTGCATACGCCTATATAGGTACGTTCGACACAAACTTCGGCAACGGCAATCTTACAGCCATGCTATTGGACATTTCCTCGTGCAAGGCACTTATATTAGACATTCGCAACAATGGCGGAGGGCTTATCACAGCAGCCGAAACACTCGCCTCGCACTTTACTGACAAGAAGATAAAGACAGGCTACATACAACACAAGACAGGCACGGCACACGACGCATTCTCCTCGCCCGAACCAATGTACCTGTCGCCGGGCGAAGGAGCTATATGGGCACGCCCCGTCATTCTTCTCACCAACAGAGGAGTATTCAGCGCAGCCAACCATTTTGTCATGATGATGAAAGAACTGCCACACGTCACCATTGTAGGCGACAAGACCGGTGGTGGTTCGGGACTTCCGTTCAACAGCACTCTGCCCAACGGTTGGAGCGTACGTTTCTCGGCATCTCCCATTCTCGACGCCAACGGCAACTACACAGAATTCGGCATTGAACCGGACATAAAATCAAATATCACCTCGGAAGATTGGGACAAAGGAGTGGACACAATTATCGAAGAGGCAATAAAAATAGCAAAAGAGCTGACTAAGGAAGAGGAATAAAGCAACTACCGACGCGAAACATCGACATCCACGTACAACGGCAGATGGTCCGAGGCAATGCTGTCGCCAAACATCACCACACTTGTACGCGGCTTATATATGCAACCGTTATTCATTGCATAAATATAATCTATACACTCCTTGGGGTTAATGGATGGGAACGTAGCATCGTTAGAATTATTCAACACAGTAAAAGAGCGGGCAAGCAACTTTTGCTCGGGAGCATCAGCACAACAGTTCATATCCCCGGCAAGCAAAAGAGGTTTTTCGTAGCCCTGCAAAGCATCGCACAACACCCGAGCCGACGCCATACGATCATTGCCATTGAGCGGGAAATGCGTACAACACAACACACAAGTCTCGAACTCCACTATCAACAACCGGCGCGCCTCACCACTGCTGACAAGCGGTAACACCCGCGAGGATACAGGCTTTTCGCGCGACAATAATCCTATTCCGTAACTGCCGCCACCAAAATTTATTGCCGACGCATAGGTAGCATACATTCCCGTAGCAACAGCAAGTTCATCGACACACACCCTGCCATTGTTGCGAACTGTGGCACTGTCAAGCTCTTGCAGAGCAACAAAATCGGGCGACACACGAGTAATAACCTCGGCTATACGTCCATAGTCTATTTTGTCGTCCACTCCGCGACAATGATGAACATTGTAACTCATCACACGCAGCGTATCGCCACCACACGAAACAAAAAAGCAACAAAGAACAACAAAGAGAAAGATGTTTCTATACATATATTTTACTACCAATCAAAAAAAATATTACAAAATTACCAAAGAGGCTGTCGCAACATAATTGTCAGACAGCCCCATCGTTTGAAATTATATACAAGCGCTACTCGGTGGCTTTAATATAGTTTTTCACAGGATTGGCATACATTTCAAGAATCTTGCCCCGCAAGAAAGGAATATCCTTGTTCGGAAGGTCAATCTTCTCTAACTGTCCGGCAAGATAAGCATCGAGCGCAACCCGCTCCTCGGCAGTATATTTATCGGCAAAGCGAGTGTCACCCGTGAGCAGTTCGTAAAAATAGTAGTTTACAGGCCAGAAACGGTAGTTGCTGTGTATTGCACGGTCGATAATTTTGGCAACGACAGTAAACTTCTCGCTTTTTCCAAGATTCTCGTCAATAGCATCAAGGCTGTCATTTATACATTTTGCAACATGATAGTGTATGTGTCCTTTGTAACCGAACAGGCCTGTCTGCATGTTCAAAAGATCGTCGAAAGGCGATTTTTTATGTTCGGGATTATCGCGTTTCTGCTGATACTCCTTAGCTTTGAGATAGTCGCAAGGGTCATACTCGTAAGAGATTGTTGTGGGGGCAATATTCAATGCTTTTAAAGCCTCGATAGGGTCGCCGGCAGAGTGCATGGCAAGCATTTTCAACACACCATCGGCCGTAAAATCGTTACTATCCTTGGCGCGCCCCTCGCGCTGAGCAATCCACACAGGTTGTTTTTTATCGACTATTGCATAGCGGATGTACGACGAAAGACGTTTGGACGAGGCCAACAATTCGCGCATCGTCAGCGAACGTTGCACAATGAAACTACGATTGACGCGTACAAGTTTTTTTATCCAAGGACGAATGAGAAGATTGTCACCAATAGCAATTTCTACCGTATTGTCTATTTCATTCACAAGCAGGACATCAAGAAAAGCCGAGTCTAAAATTATATCTCGGTGATTGGAAATATAAAGTGCATCGGAAAGCTGCGACTTATCGTCACAAGTAAGTTCTATTCCGGCGCTGAGTTTGTCTAAAAGTCCATATAAAAAAGGTTTCACCAAAGTTTTCTGAAAGTCAAGATTGCTCTTGCACCCTCTTATCGCAGCACATATTTGTTCATACGACAACTGCGGAAAGGCTCGTGTCATAACCTCTTTAAATTCACCATCGGCAATAAGTTCTTCAAATATGACAGGAAGCTCTTCGGGGTTGTACGGACGAATATCGTCAAATTCGGCAAGGTTTACCATAATACTAAAATTTGAACAAAGTTTAACATTTATGCAATATTCGGCAAAAATATTGAAATATGCAATACTTTTGCCGAATATTCATTTTTCGAACGACAAATAAAAAGTAGTTTACCGTTCTATTTTGGGAATAATAATATTTTCGGACACCTCTATACGGTAAGCACCTTTACCGGTGTCACGGTCGCGACGCATTTTCATCGGCGCAATCAGCGTCTGCCGCGGAGTAATCTCTTTTAAATTTTTATGCGCATGATAGACCATATAATATTTTTTTCCGCTGCGGAACACTGCATGATGCCCTGTACCCGCATATCCGCAATGCCAATGCAGCACAGGGTTCTTATCGTAACGTTTATATGGCCCCATAGGATTATCGGCCACCGCAAAGCCAACAGCATAGTCCTGACTGCGAAAATCGTTGCAACTGAACGTAAGATAATATTTTCCTTTATATTTGAAGGTAAGCGGTCCCTCGGCTATACGTCCCATCTTTTTTTCCCACGTACCCTCTTTAACATCTATAAGTTCGCGTGCAGTCTCTATCTTCACATTCATAAGGTCGGGTGTCATTTCGGCCACCCAGATAATATTTCCACCACCCATCAGACGCACCCAGAACATATAGGCCTTGCCATCGTCATCTACAAAGATGGAAGCGTCGATGCCACGCTCATCGGGCAGATAAGGACGCTGCTCCTTCTGCACAAACGGGCCACACGGAGAGTCCGACTCGGCACAACATATATGCAGGTCACTGCTATAAGTCATTATAAACTTATCGCCATGTTTATATACCTCGGGAGCCCAGAACATACTGTTGCCCCACACATCATCCTTGTGCATTGCCAGAGACTTTTTTGCATTTCCACACCGTTTGCTCCACTGTTTCATGTCTCGCGAACGGTAGACAACAATACCCTCGGGGTCCTCGGTTCCGTAAATATAATACCATCCATCATGCTCTATGACAAAAGGGTCGGCAAGCATCATTTGGTCGGGTAATGCAACACCGACCGTCACGCCCTCTTTTTTATCGTTAGCCACAGTCACGTGAGAGAGAGCAACAACCAACAGCAGAAACAAAATCTTTTTCATAAATATATTTTATTCTATCTTCTCTAATATCAAATAACCCGGTTCATTTTTCTTTGCCCTAAATTTCGCATTCTCTTTATTCACGCGAGAACAATTACCTCTGAAGTGCACACTTCCTTTAATCATATATTGATATGTAAATTCATCTTTATACCAAACTTCAGAAAACACCACCTTATCATCCTTTATAAAAGAAACAGCTTCATCTTGTAAAAGTGAGTAAGATTTACCATTTACAGTTATTTCCTTATTTACGTTTCCTAAGTTACGCACAACAAAGTAATCCCAATCAAACGGCATAACCTCGGCAATATCGATTATACTCTCGCCGTTGCTATCTTTGTTCCACCACCACTCCCACAAGACTAAATAGTCTGTTTTATTTTTTACATTAATTACGCCCATTAAATATAGGAATGCAACAATAACAAGTACGCAAAAAATAAATGATAGTGTAAAAAAGCTATCAATATCCGTTTAAGATATTTCTTCAATTGTATATTAAGTTCCATAATCATTTATTTACAACAATCATTCTATTTTCTCCAACCACAAAAAACCTTCTTTATCTTTAAAAGCTTTGAATTTAGCATTATATCTATTGTTCAGGTTTACACTAAGGTATCCTCATAGGCATATTACGCATCTGCGTGGCAATACTCTTGCCATACTACGCAATATTTTATCACTTAATTATAAAATGATAATATCACCCATAAGTTTCCTCTATTTTATCGAGAATAGAGAACAGTTCATCGAGTTTTTCGGCGCGGAGCATAGCTATTCTCATAGGGCGAAAGTCTGTCAACCCTTTTAGCAATGGCGTTGCCGCAAGATGGCGACGTATATGCAATATTCCGCGACGTTCATCGAGACGTTCTACACTGTCAATCACCTGACGACGCAAAATATCCATAGTCTCTTTGAACGAGAATGGCGCAGCATGTTCACCATGCTGAAGATAGTGTTTAACCTCGCGGAAAATCCAAGGGCGACCGAAACTTGCGCGACCAATCATCACCGCGTCTACGCCGTAACGTTCGAAACACTCCTTGGCACGCTCGGGGGTGGTAATATCGCCGTTTCCTATGATAGGGATTTTCATGCGCGGGTTCTCTTTTATCTTGCCTATAAGTGTCCAGTCGGCCTCGCCGGTGTACATTTGGGCACGTGTGCGGCCATGAATAGTCAGTGCTGCAATTCCGCAATCCTGCAATGCCTCGGCAAGTTCCACAATAACTTTGCTGTTGTCGTCCCACCCCAAACGTGTCTTTACGGTAACGGGAATATTGACTGCATCGACCACAGCCTTTGTTATTTGCAACAGTTTGGGAATATTCTGCAACATTCCTGCCCCTGCGCCTTTACGCGCCACCTTTTTCACGGGGCAGCCGAAATTAATGTCAAGAATATCGGGACGGGCAGCCTCGACACGTCGGGCAGCCTCGACCATAGGCTCAACCTCGTTGCCATAAATCTGTATTGCAACCGGACGCTCCTCGTCGCAAATGTTCAACTTCTGCACCGAACGATTAACGTCGCGTATGAGCGCGTCGCTCGACACAAACTCGGTATACACCATGTCTGCGCCGAACCCTTTACACATTAAGCGGAAAGCAGCGTCGGTAACATCCTCCATAGGGGCGAGAAAGACCGGGTAACGCCCAAATTCTATATCAGCAATCTTCATAAAGCAGATTCTTAAATATCAATTTTCCTTTAACCACCCCTTGCGGTAGGCTTTCAACAACAGTTCAAGCTCGCCTATCTGTTTGCGTAGCTCACGACCAATGTCTGTGTCGGCAACAAGCACACGACGATTGGAACTTTCGACGATAGATGTTGTAGACTGAATGTCTATACCCTCGAGCACAGCCTCTTCGATGGAGGTAAACGGTGCATGCTGTACAAGTTGGAATCCACGACTATGATACACAAGGGTGTACCCTGCAATACCTGTTGTAGAATGGTAGGCACGTGCAAAGCCACCGTCGATGACCATAAGTCGTCCACCGGCCTTTATTGGATTTTCGCCCTTGCCCACCTTGACGGGAACGTGCCCGTTTATTATGTGGCGATGAGGGCCGCTGACCTCAAAATCGTCAAGCAGTCTGTCGCACACTTCGGCATTTTCGCGCAGTTTAAAATACCATCCTTTCTCTTCGGCGTGCACCTCTTTGTTTTTTATAAAATAGCGCTCGAAAGTTGTCATCTTGGACTTATCGAAAAGAGGGCTGTCCACGCCGCACCATAAATACCAGAAGTAGTCGCGTGCATAGGCTTTTTCTTCGTCGTCGGCGCCCTCTTCGTATGCCAAACGTATTATCTGCTCGATGCGCTGCATAAGTTCCTTGCCCTTGTATGCCTGCCCTTGTATGTGTACCTCGCGCAGCGAGCCATCCTCGTTGAGCGGCATTGATGCGTGGAACAGCAGGTTGGAGTTGCACACCGCATACATTCCTCCGTTCGTCAGCAGACACTGCATGTGTCGTTGCAGACGCTCGCTCGTGCGGAAAGAGCGTACAAGGCTGTCCATAATCTCTTGTTCCTCTTCGTTCAGGCAATAGGGATTCTCGGGGTCTATTGTAGGGAAAAACCTATCCTCTATTTTATAGGTCTTACCATAATAATTAATCGTCCCCTCTTCGAAATTCATATATTCGAGTAAACAGCGGTCGGACATGTTCCAATCGGGATTCTGAAGATAAAGTTGCGACTCGAGTTTGAACTGTATGACAGCTATTGCTTTGTGCATTTGAGCTATCAGACGTTGTGTTTTTTGTCGTGGAGAGTTTGCACCATTCTCTTCGATGAATGGCTTAAAAATGTCACACGGGTCGTCGGCGTATGTTTCCATCGCAAATGTTGCCAACGGCACCATATTTATGCCATAGCCATCCTCTAAGGTTTTTGTATTTGCGTAACGCAACGACAGACGTATAACAGCCGCAGCACACGCCGGATTTCCGGCTGCCGCACCCATCCACAGAACATCGTGGTTGCCCCACTGAATATCTAAATTGTGATAGTTGCAGAGGGTATCCATTATATGATGCGCACCGGGGCCTCTGTCGAAAATGTCACCCAGAATATGCAGTCTGTCTATCGCCAGACGTTGTATGAGGTAACACAACTGAACAATAAATGGCTCGGCACGGCGCGTGCGTATGATAGTCCTTATAATAATATTGTAATACTCGTGCTTATTTTGCCCATCGGAAGTTTCGTTAAGAAGTTCTTCTATTATAAAAGCAAACTGTTCGGGCAGGCTTTTGCGCACCTTGGAACGTGTGTACTTCGACGATACGTTGCGACACACCATAATGAGCCTGTTGAGTGTCGTCTGATAAAAGTCTGTCATATTTTTGTGCGACAGTTTCACAAGTTCCAGTTTCTCCTCGGGATAATATATAAGTGTGCATAGTTCCTTTATCTCTTCCTCACTGAGAAACTTATCGAATATTTCACGAACTTTTCGTCTGATGTTACCCGACGCATTACGCAACACATGCTGAAAAGCATCATTCTCGCCATGAAGGTCGGCAAGGAAGTGCTCTGTGGCCTTGGGCAAGTGCATTATGGCCTCGAGGTTAATTATCTCCGTTGTTACCTTCGGCACATTCGGAAACTCTTTTGCAAGCAGTTGCAGATAACGCATATTGTCACGAATATTTTTCATTGCAATACTTTTTTATAAGAAACTATTTCTGTTTCAAAGTTTCGGTTGAATATAGAGCAAAAAAGCCCGCCTGACTTTTCTAAGCAAAAAAATCGGGCAGGCTTTTGGTTGGGAATATTTTTTACTTTTTGTTGATGTAGTCTACAATCCATGCGCCCACCTCGGCTGTTCCATATTTGGTGTCACCATCGGGCTGCAGGTCGGGAGTGCAAACATTCTCGGCCATTGACGCATTAACAGCTTCGCGAATGAGAGCCCCCTCTTCGAAAAGCCCGAAGGCATACTCGAACATCATTGCTGCCGAAAGGATTGTTGCCAGAGGATTGGCTATATTCTTTCCGGCTGCCTGAGGCCACGACCCGTGTATGGGTTCAAACAAAGATGTGTGTACACCTATCGACGCCGAAGGCAACAGCCCCATAGAACCTGTAATTACCGAGCCTTCGTCTGTGAGAATGTCACCGAACATATTCTCTGTTACCATCACATCAAAAGATGAGGGCCACTGTATGAGGCGCATTGCAGCATTGTCCACAAACATAAATTCTGTTTCAACCTCGGGATATTGCGGAGCAATTTCACCCGCAACCTCGCGCCACAGGCGTGACGTTGCAAGCACGTTTGCCTTATCGACAACTGTAAGTTTTTTGCGACGTTTCATTGCATACTCATACGCAAGTTTCACTATACGTTCAACCTCTTCGCGTGTGTATACACATGTATCGTAGGCTGTATTTCCATCCTCGGAACGTCCCTGCGGACGGCCGAAGTAAAGTCCGCCTGTCAATTCACGTATGCACATAAAGTCGGCACCTCTTACAATTTCGGGACGCAAGGGCGACTTCTCTATAAGAGATTCGAAAGTTGTAACGGGGCGCAGATTGGCATAAAGCCCGAGTTTTTTGCGCATGGCAAGGAGCCCCTGCTCGGGACGCACCTTTGCCGAGGGGTTATTGTCGAAACGCAGGTCGCCCACCGCACCAAAAAGCACAGCGTCGCTCTGCATACAAAGTTCATGTGTCTCATCGGGATAGGGGTTACCTGTTGCATCTATTGCACATGCACCCACAAGACCTGTCTTGTACTCCAACGTGTGACCGAATTTATTACATACAGCCTTTGTAACCTCCAATGCCTGTGCTATAATTTCGGGACCTATTCCATCGCCCGGCAGCACTGCTATTTTAATATTCATCTTCTCTTTTCTTTATAATTTAAAATTATCTTTGCGCCTCCCAGTTCTCTATCTTGTCTTTGTTGCTTAACAAGAAATCAATGTCGTCCAATCCATTCATCAGACAATGCTTTTTATAAGCGTTTATTTCGAATGTCTCGGACTTTCCGGTGGCAGTGTTTGTAATTGTCTGCTCGGGCAGGTTCACTATGACCTCTGTGCGGGGGTTGGCATAGATGGAGTCGAAAAGCTCTTTCAGGAAACCCTCTGTCACCACAACCGGCAACACAAAGTTGTTAAGTTCGTTGTTCTTGTGAATATCGGCGAAGAAACTCGACACCACTACACGGAAACCATAGTCGGCAATGGCCCATGCTGCATGTTCGCGGCTCGAACCCGAACCGAAGTTTTTGCCTGCCACAAGTATCTGTCCCGAATACGTCGGGTCGTTGAGTACGAAACTCTCTATTTTGTTACCTTGCTCATCGAATCGCCAATCGCGAAAAAGATTCTCGCCGAAACCCTCACGGGTGGTTGCTTTCAGGAAACGCGCCGGCACAATCTGGTCGGTGTCTATATTTTCCAACGGCAGAGGTATGCAAGAGTCTTTTATTATATTGAATTTCTTTTTTTTCATCGTTACGTTACTTTTTAAAGGAATTTACGAGGGTCGGTTATCTTGCCTGTGATGGCGGCAGCCGCAGCTACATAAGGGCTTGCAAGGATGGTGCGCGCACCCGGTCCCTGACGACCTTCGAAGTTACGGTTGCTGGTCGATACGGCATATTTTCCGGCAGGAATCTTATCTTCGTTCATTGCAAGACATGCCGAACATCCCGGCTCACGCAATTCAAAGCCTGCCTCGGTAAATATTGCAGCAAGTCCCTCTTCCTCTATCTGGCGGAACACGCTCCAAGAACCGGGAACAATCCATGCTGTTACGTTGTCGGCCTTTTTGTTGCCTTTCACAATTTCGGCAAATGCTCTAAAGTCTTCTATACGGCCATTTGTACACGAGCCTATGAATACATAGTCGATGGGGTGTCCTTCGAGTTTTTCACCTGCGCTGAATCCCATATATTCAAGAGACTTCAAATATGATGCCTGACCGGCCTCGGGCTGTGTTTCGACAGCAGGCACAGCCTCGCTTATGCCTATTCCCATTCCCGGGTTTGTACCGTATGTGACGCGCGGCTCAATATCTGAGGCTTGGAAAGTAATCTCTTTATCGAATACAGCATCCTCGCTGCTGGGGAGGGTTTTCCAGTAGGCAACAGCCTTGTCCCACTCCTCGCCCTGCGGAGCATATTCGCGACCTTTAATATATTCGAAGGTAACTTCGTCGGGAGCAACCATTCCGCCACGCGCGCCCATCTCTATCGACAAGTTACAGAGTGTCAGACGGCTTTCCATGCTCATTGAGCGTATAGCCGAGCCGGCATATTCAACAAAATAACCTGTTGCGCCGCTGGTGGTCATCTTTGATATTATATAAAGAGCAACGTCCTTGGCGGTAACACCCTTGCCAAGCTCGCCCTCGACGTTGATGCGCATCGACTTTGGCTTTTGCTGCAAAATGCACTGCGATGCAAGCACCATGCCCACCTCACTTGTACCAATGCCGAATGCAATGGCACCCATCGCTCCATGAGTAGAAGTGTGAGAGTCGCCACACACAATGGTCATTCCCGGCAAGGTAAGTCCAAGTTCGGGACCAACCACGTGGATAATACCATTCTTGGGATGTTTCATTCCAAAGTGTGTAAGACCGAATTCGTGAGCATTACGCGTGAGTGTCTCTACCTGTTTGCGCGAAACAGGCTCTTCAATGGGCTTATCCTGATTTTTAGTGGGGATATTGTGGTCGGGCATGCAATATATTCTGCCGGGACGAAGACACTTTATGCCTCGGCTTCTGAGGTCGTCAAAAGCCTGAGGCGATGTTACTTCGTGACAGTACAATCTGTCTATATAAAGTTGCGTAGGGCCATCCTCGACCTTATGCACAATATGAGAATCCCAAATTTTATCAAAAAGTGTGTTCATCGTTTCTTAATCGCGGAATTTGTTTATACAGTCAATATATGCTTCGACAGAGGCCGAAACAATGTCGGTGTTTGCACCGAATCCATAGTAATTAACGTCGTTGTACTCAACCTGCATGTGCACCTTGCCCACATCGTCGCTGCCCTTGCTGATAGCTTGTATGGTAAACTCGCGCAGCGTCATGTCGCGCTTGATTATCTGTTTCAGAGCTTTGATGGCTGCATCCACAGGACCGTTTCCGGTGGCAGCACTTTCGAAAAGCTCACCTGAAATGCGCAATCCGAGGCTTGCAACCGAACGAATGTTCAAGCCTGTCGTCACCTGCAAATATTCGAGCTTGATACCCTTGTTTGCACTGCGGTCGGCACCTGCAAGCATCAATATATCATCGTCGTTAATCTCTTTTTTCTTATCGGCGAGACGCAGGAACTGTTCGTAAATCTCGTTCAGTTTTTCTACCTCTACCTCAATGCCGAGCACCGACAAACGGTGTTTCAATGCTGCACGACCGCTACGGGCTGTCAGCACGATGGAGTTGTCGTCGATACCCACATCCTTGGGATTCATAATTTCGTAAGTGCTCACATCCTTCAACACTCCATCCTGATGAATACCCGAAGAGTGCGCAAAAGCGTTGCGACCCACGATAGCCTTGTTGGGCTGAACAGGCATATTCATGAGGCTGGAAATCATGCGGCTTGTGGGATAAATCTTTTGAGTATTGATATTTGTCTCTATGTTGAGCATTGGATGACACTTTGTAATCATCACAATCTCTTCGAGTGATGTATTTCCCGCACGCTCGCCGATACCGTTGATTGTAACCTCAACCTG
>CAZXIQ010000008.1:0-18494 GCA_964640785.1 uncultured Bacteroidaceae bacterium
CTTTATGATAACATCGACGATGGTTACCCCGAACGCTATAAAAGTGTTGTTGCCGCAAGGCAGCCAGCAGACGTCGGCCAAGCCTTTGGCTCGTGTAATCATCGACAAAGAGCTTAACTACTATTCGGCATTCGGCAACGAGGATGAAATGCCCATCGACCCCGAGGACATTACAAATTTCCTGAAAGAGTGTGCCAATGAAGAGCCCGAAATGTACGTTGCACTTTATGCCGACGAAAGTGTCCCCTACCGCGAAATAGTAAAAGTGCTGAATATAGCCAACGAAAATAACTTCAAAATGGTGCTTGCGACACGTCGCCCCGACAAAAAGAGAAGATGAAACAGCTCAACAAAGAACAAATGCACGGAGTGGTGGGTACAGCAATTGTACACATCATACTATTGCTTATTCTTTTCCTTGTGGTAATAGACAAGCCTATTCCCAAAGAAGAACAGGGCGTCCCTGTGGTCATGGGAAATGTCGAGCGTGCCAAAGGCGATGCTTATACATACACCGAAGTTAAGGTAGCACCGCAGCCTGCCCCCAAAGCCATACAGCCCAAGCCAGTAAAAAGCCCAGCCGACCCGCTTATTACTCAGACGAGCGAAAAGACGGTAGCTCTGAACAGTGCCGAAGAAAAAAAGCAAGAGGCCAAAAAGCCCGAAAAGACGCCCGAACAGCTTGAGGCCGAGCGTAAAGCCCTTGAAGAAGAGCGCAAACGACAAGAGGCCGAACGGATGGCACGCGAAGCAAATGCCAAGATTGCCGGAGCATTCGGCAAGGGTACAACCATGACCGACAAGGGCGAAAGCAACGAAGGCAAAGGCAACGAAGGCTCCACCGAAGGTAACGAGGACACAGGTGTCACAAAAGGCATCGGCGGTTACGGAACATTCGATCTACAAGGTCGCTCATTAGGCAAGGGAGGCCTGCCACGCCCCGAATACAACGTACAGGACGAGGGTCGTGTGGTTGTAAATATCACCGTAAGCCCCAATGGAAATGTCATCGGCGCATCCATCAACCAACGTACAAACACCATAAACAAGGCTCTGCGCGATGCAGCCTTGAAGGCAGCCCGCAAAGCAGTGTTCAACAGCATTTCTACAGTCGATAACCAAATGGGTACAATAACCTATTATTTTAAACTTAAATAAATTTTTACAGCTATGAGCAAAATATATCTATTCCTTGCTGACGGCTTTGAGCCGGTTGAGGCACTTGCCCCGGTCGATGTAATGCGTCGCGCCGGCATAAACGTGGTAACAGTCTCCATTATGGGCCGAACAACAGTAGAGGCTGCTCATGGCATAAAGGTTACAGCCGACACCCTATTCGAAGAGTGCAACTTTTCGGACGCCGACGCACTTGTGCTCCCCGGCGGCTCTGTGGGCACCGACAACCTATCGGCGTGCGAAAAGTTGCGCGCTCTCGTAGCAAAGGCTAACGACGAGAGTAAAATAATAGCCGCCATCTGTGCAGCCCCTATGGTGTTTGGCCGCATGGGCATACTTGCCGGCCGTCGCGCCACATGTTACCCCGGATGCGAGGGCGAGCTTACAGGCGCAAAATACACAGCGGCGGCAGTGGAACAGGACGAGAATATTATTACAGCATGCGGCCCGGCAGCCTCGTTTGAATTTGGTTTTGCCATTGTCGAGAATATATGCGGTTGCGAGAAAGCAGCCATCATTCGTGAACAAATGCGTTTCAACGACCTATGAAAAGATACCTTATAATTGTAGCAGGGGGCAAAGGCGTCCGCATGGGTGGCGAGATTCCCAAACAGTTCAGACTGCTAAATAACAAGCCTTTGGTAATGACCACAATAGAAAACATTCATGCAATGGATGTTACCATGCGCATAATAGTAGTGCTGCCCAAAGAACAACTTGAACTTTGGGACGAACAATGTACACAATACGAGTTTAGCGTGCCCGTGAAAGTTGTTACCGGCGGAACGACACGTTTCCATTCGGTACAAAACGGGCTTGCAGCAATAGAAGATGTCGATGAGGCCCTTGTGGGCATACACGACGGCGTGCGCCCTTTCCTAGCAATGAAAGTCTTTGACGAACTATTCCGCGAGGCAGCCATCAACGGCGCAGTAGTTCCTGTGGTAGCCATCAATGACAGCATGCGCCGTTTCGTAGGCGGACAAGGAGCCACCGAACCTGTTCCCCGCGACAGGTACCGCCTTGTGCAGACACCGCAGGTGTTCAAACTCTCACTATTGCGCAAAGCATACGAACAGAGATACGTCGAAGAGTTTACCGACGACGCCTCTGTGGTAGAGAGAATGGGAGAATTTGTGCATATAGTGGAAGGCAACCGCGAGAATATAAAAATAACCACACCCTTTGATTTTGTATTAGCAAAGGCTATTGTTGAATGCTTGACCCAACAGCCAGAGACATAAAATATCTTCCGGGAGTGGGCGAACAACGTGCCACCCTGTTGAACAGAGAGTTAAACATCTATTCTCTGTACGACCTTTTATACTATTTTCCCTATAAATATGTAGACCGCAGCCGACTTTTTAATGTAAACGAAATTGATGGCCGCATGCCGCATATACAATTATGCGGCGAAATACGCAGTTTCGAAGAGCTTGGCGAGGGCGCCTCACGTCGCCTTGTGGCACACTTTACCGACGGGACAGGCTTTGTAGACCTTGTCTGGTTCCGTGGAATAAAATTCATAAAAGGGAAATATAAGACAGGCGTGCGCTACATAGTATTCGGCAAGCCCACAATATTCAACGGCAGAGCAAATATTGCACACCCCGACATTGACCCGGCCGACGCTTTACAGCTTAGCGAAATGGGGTTGCAGCCATACTACAACACCACCGACCGCATGAAACGCAGCGGCCTGAACTCACAGGCGATGGCCAAGCTCACGTCCAATCTTCTTGCAATGCTGCCCGAGCCGTTGCCCGAAACACTCAGCCCCGGCATATTGCAGAAATACAAGCTGATGCCATTGAGCAAGGCGTTGAAAGTGATACACTTTCCAAACAACGTAAATGAATTGCGACACGCCGAATATCGCCTGAAGTTCGAGGAACTTTTTTACATACAGTTGGGCATACTGAACTACTCAAAAGACCGCAAACAGAAATACGCCGGCTATAATTTTTCCAAAGTTGGCGACATATTCAATCGTTTTTACAGCGAGAAACTGCCCTTTGAACTTACGGGCGCGCAGAAACGCGTGGTGCGCGAAATTCGTCGCGACGTTAATCGCAGCACACAGATGAACCGCCTTGTTCAGGGCGACGTCGGCAGCGGAAAGACCCTCGTAGCCCTTCTGTCCATGCTGCTTGCCAAAGACAATGGCTATCAGGCCTGCATGATGGCCCCGACAGAAATTCTTGCCGAGCAGCACTTTGCCACTCTGCAACGCATGCTCGCAGGACTGCCCGTAAGAGTGGAACTGCTGACAGGCAGCACCAAACAGAAAGAGCGCACACCCATGCTGTCGGCACTCCTTTCAGGCGAAATTGATATACTCGTAAGCACGCATGCAGTACTCGAAGACAAGGTAAATTTCGCACGTCTGGGACTTGTAGTCATTGACGAGCAACACCGTTTCGGAGTTGTGCAACGTGCAAAAATGTGGACAAAAAGCCGCATTCCGCCACACATACTTGTAATGACAGCCACCCCCATTCCACGCACCCTTGCAATGACACTTTACGGCGACCTTGAAGTCTCTGTGATAGACGAGCTTCCACCCGGCCGCAAGCCTATAACCACCCGCCACATTTTCAGAAACAACATAAACGAGGTCTACTCCTTTATCGAGAAACAGTTACGCGAGGGGCGGCAGGCCTATGTAGTCTACCCGCTTATCACCGAGAGCGAAAAAATTGACCTTAAAAACCTCGAAGATGGCTACGCACAGCTTTGCAACACATTCTGCGACTACAAGATAGGCAAATTGCATGGCAAGATGAAACCCAAGGAAAAGGATGCAGAAATGCAACGTTTCGCCTCGGGCGAGACACAGATTCTCGTCTCGACCACTGTGATAGAGGTGGGCGTCGATGTTCCGAACTCCACGATAATGGTCATAGAAAATGCCGAACGCTTCGGCCTTTCGCAGTTGCACCAATTGCGTGGCAGAGTAGGTCGCGGTGCACAACAATCCTACTGCATATTGGTCACCGACTACAAACTGTCGGACGACACACGCAAACGCATGGAAATAATGACAAGCAGCAACGATGGCTTTGAAATTGCCGAGGCCGACCTGAAGTTACGCGGCCCGGGCGACATTGAAGGCACGCAACAAAGTGGAATTGCCTTTGACCTGAAAATTGCCAATATTTCCCGCGATGAGCAATTATTGCAGTTCGTACGTGACATTGCACGTGACATTGTAGACAACGACCCCGATTGCAACCGCGAAGAGAACCGCATTCTATGGCGCAGGCTCGGCGAAATAAAACGTCGCAACAATCGTAATTGGGGCGCAATTTCGTAACACAGTTTCACAGTGACAATTAAACAATTATCCGTCATTTTCCCTACAGTTTTTGTTAAAAAACTGTAAAAACGTCATTCGGCATATAATAAATTAAAAAGCATACGTTCTTTATTATGTGCAAGAGAAATATTTTACTACCTTTGCAAGGAATTATTGCATCTTGCATAGATGCAATCGCGAAATTCTGAAAAGAATCGTTTGAATAAAAAAACAATAAAAGTCGATAAGATGGAAAAAAGCCTTATTCTTATAAAACCAAACGCTGTTCAGCGTGGACTTATAGGTGAAATAATTGCCCGTTTCGAACGCAAAGCTCTGCACGTAGCAGGGTTGAAAATGATACAACTCGACGATGCTATACTCAACGAGCATTATGCCCATCTTAGCGAGCGTTCGTTTTTCACACTTCTCAAAGACTCAATGAAGGTTGCACCGGTTGTAGCAATGTGCGTTGAGGGTCTTGATGCAGTTGAGACCGTACGCTTGATGGTCGGAGCAACCAATTCACGCAAGGCAATGCCCGGAACCATTCGCGGCGATTTTTCCATGAGCGGCGAGCAGAATGTCATACACGCCTCAGACTCTGTGGAAAATGCGCTTATCGAGGTCAAACGATTCTTCCGCGACGATGAACTTTTCGAGTATAAATCGGCTGTAACATCCTTCGAATACGGAGGGGAGGAAAAAGCCAGAATGTAATTTAAAACCATTGGAAACGTTAGTTAAAATAAGAACGCTGCTATTGGCAGCAATAATGTCGGCCGTCACAATAAATGTAGCGGCTCAGGACTTGTTGGTAGAACAAGCACCACTCGACAAACAGATGAGCCTTGTAGACTCAATATCTTTGCGTCGCATGCTACTAAACGAGGCACACCTATTCCCCTCGCAAGAACTTTACCCCGAGTGGAGCAACGCCAAGGTTCATTTCGACGCCGAGCGTCCCGACTCTTTCCGCATAGACCTCACAAAATTTGTAATGCCAACGTCGAACACAAAAATAACCGACGTATTCGGCTATCGTCCCCGTCGTCGTCGCGTACACAACGGCCTTGACATCAAAGTGCAGATAGGCGACACTATACGTTCGGCATTTGACGGCAAAGTGCGCATTGTAAAAAACCAAGGACGCCGCAGAGGCTATGGTAAATATGTAGTCATACGTCACGAAAATGGCCTTGAAACAGTTTATGGCCACCTTTCAAAATGGTTGGTAACAGAAAATCAATACGTCAAGGCCGGCGAACCCATCGGGCTTGGTGGAAACACAGGTCGTTCGACAGGTTCACATCTTCACTTTGAAACCCTTTTCATGGGTAAGGCGTTAGACCCCGCATTAATGTTCGATTTTGTCAATCAGGACGTTACAAACGATTTTTATGTTTACCGCAAACCTGTACGAAAAACAATAGACAAAAAGACAGGCGCAGTAAAAACCGAATCGGCCGAGCCCATGTATCACAAGGTGCGTCGGGGCGACACATTATCGAAGATTGCCAAACGTCATGGCGTGTCCCTATCGACGCTATACAAGCTCAACGGCATGAACAAACGTTCAATGCTACGCATAGGACAGAGCATCAGATACAATTAAAAAAATAATAATTGCGCAAATGTTATAATAATTGCGCAATTATTATTTTTAAAAGGACATTATGAGAAAATTCATTCTATACAATCTTCTATTCGGTCTATTTTTTGTGTGCATCACCGACACCTCGGCACAAACACCCGCCGAAAATCGCAAAAAGACGATTGAAAAGTTCAAACAATTTCCGATAAACATTCGTTTCAGTCAGGATTATGTCTCGTCGGGCAATTACAAAATGGAAAAGAACGACATTCTTATAAACGAAGGTTCGTTCACCGACGCATTCAGAACAAGCCTGCAACTATCAATGCCAGTTCACAAAAGCAAGATGGGGATTATCACTCTCGGTGGCTTTTACGATTTTCACAATATAGAGTTTATCCCTCGTCGCACAGACGAAAATTCATGGCATCCGAATATGGGGCACAAGCATCATACATGGGGACTACAATCGACATACATACTCACGTCAAGGCTTTGGGACAAGCAGTTTACCGGAATGGCCAACATCAAAGGAGAATTTTCGGAAGAAGGTGCCGAAAGAATTACAGGAATCGCTGTTGGAACGTTACAAATAAGAAAAACAGAACACTCGTCATTGGGTGTCGGCGCAGTTCTTCTTGTAAACACCTCTTCGCCATGGCCGCTTTTTCCCATTGTTGTCTATCATCATCAATTTGACAAAAAATGGTCACTCAATCTTATGCTGCCTCAACTTTATATAAACTATCGTATATCGCAAAAAGATAAATTCGCAGCTGGTCTTTCCATCTTCGGCGAACATTTCTATGTTACACCCAACCACAAAGAACTACCCACCACATGTTTATATAGTCGCAGCAATTTTCGACCGGAAGTAGTTTATGAACATAATATTAATGACCTGACTAAATTCTTTATCAAGAGCGGCGCAACAATATGTATAAACAGCCGCCTCTATTCGAGTGGAGGAAACACAAAATATGTCAATATATCTCAAAATCCCTCAATTTTTCTGCAAATAGGCCTATCCTATGGAATAAGTTCATTCTAAGCTACTGCTCTTGAGCAACAAAACTATTTACAAGCAGACACCTACCAAGCAAATGTTTTAAATAAACACATTAAAGTTTACCGATGCTTGATAAATAAACGTCAGTTTCTAAAAAAAATCACACAACACATTACTATATATTATTAAAATCTTTTAATTTTGCCTTTTGAATTTCACAATATCTTGCAAGCCGAATAATTAAAACATATACTGTTTATGAGAAAAATTTCACTATTAACACTGCTTTTGGCATGTATTCTTCTCTCGTGCAACAAGCAAGGCGACGCCTTTGCCACCGACAACGTCAATGAACTTCGCGCCCCGGCCTACCCGTTGGTAACCATCGACCCCTTTACAAGCGCATGGTCGTTCAGCGATAAATTGAATGAGTCGCCGGTACGCCACTGGACAGGAAAGCCCCACCCCATGATTGGGGCCCTGAAAGTCGATGGAAAAGTCTACCGTTTCATGGGAGTAGAGGATGCCCCACTCGATTTTCTCATCCCCTCGGCACTAACACAACGCTGGACAGCACGCTACACAGAGGAAGAGCCCAAAGGCAACTGGACAGAATACGACTACAACGACACTGCGTGGAAAAAGGGCAAAGCAGCCTTCGGCACACGCGACCAATCGGCAATCTCAACCGTGTGGACAAGCAAAGATATATGGGTAAGACGCGAAGTAGAACTTTCGGCTGCCGACCTTGAAAAAGAATTAGGTCTTGAATACTCACACGACGATGTATTCGAACTTTACATTAACGGCAAACAAATAGTTTCAACAGGCTTCACGTGGCGCAACAACATTCGCGTACCGTTCACCGACGAAATAAAATCCCTGCTGAAACCCGGCAAGAATATGATAGCAGCACACTGCCACAACACCTACGGTGGTGCGTATGTTGATTTTGGAATATACAAAAAGGGCGACGATGTAGTATTTACCGAAACAGCAGTACAAAAATCAGTAAACCTGCAACCCACCCGCACACTTTACACATTCGAATGCGGCCCTATACAACTTGAGTTAGTCTTTACATCGCCACTGCTGATGGACGACCTTAACCTTCTCTCAACCCCTGTGAATTACGTGTCGTACCGCGTAACCCCCACCGACGGCAAGCCTCACGATGTACAAATTTACATGGACGCAACACCCGAATGGGCAGTCAATACCCCCTCACAACGTGTATCTTGCGCCGTTTCGCGCGAAGACAAGCCCATGCTCTATGCAACAGCAGGAACAGTCGAACAACCTGTACTCCATCGCCGAGGCGACGATGTACGCATCGACTGGGGTTACTTTTTCCTTGCATCACCCAAGAAAGAAAATGTGGTTATAGGAGCGGGAGCATACACCCCCATGAAAAAGAAATTCCTTGCCGAAGGAACAAAAAGTGTAGCAGGCTCACAGCTCGACGGTGTTAATAATAACGGCGCAGTACTCACATTCTCCGAGAACCTCGGCACCGTCACCGACGAAAAAAGCGGATACATGCTCGTGGCATACGACGACCTCTACTCCATACGCTACTTTGACGAAAATCGCATGGCCTATTGGAAACACGATGGCCGTGTCACAATGCTCGAAGCGCTGCAAAAGGCCGCAGCCGACCACGAAAATATAATGACACGCTGCCGCAAATTCGACGCTCGCATGATGGCAGACGCCACAGCCGCCGGCGGCAAGAAATATGCCGAACTGTGCGCCCTCGCCTACCGTCAGGCAATAGCAGCCCACAAATTAATAACCGACAAAGAGGGCAATCTCATATTCCTCTCAAAAGAGAACTTCAGCAACGGTTCAATAGGCACGGTAGACGTAACCTATCCATCGGCTCCACTGTTTCTGCTCTACAACCCCGAGCTTGCAAAAGGCCTGCTCAACCACATATTCTATTACAGCGAGAGCGGCCGTTGGACAAAGCCGTTTGCAGCCCACGACATTGGCACATACCCCATCGGTTGCGGACAGACCTACGGCGGTGACATGCCCGTCGAAGAGTCGGGAAACATGCTCATACTCACCACAGCCATTGCTATGCGCGAAGGTAACGCCGAATATGCCAAAAAGCATTGGGAGGTGCTCTCTACATGGGCAAACTATTTGCTCGAAAAGGGTCTCGACCCCGAAAATCAGCTCTGCACCGACGACTTTGCCGGACACTTTGCCCACAATGCCAACCTATCCATCAAAGCCATCCTCGGCATTGCCGGTTATGGTAAACTGGCAGGAATGTTAGGCGACGCAACCACAGAGAAAAAATACATCGACGCAGCCAAGAAAATGGCAGCCGAGTGGCAACGTATGGCAGCCGACGGCGACCACTATAAGCTCACATTCGACAAGGCCGGCACATGGAGCCAAAAATACAATCTTGTATGGGACAGATTATTAGGGTTGAACATCTTTGACCCATCCATTGCATCGGACGAGGTTGCCTACTACAAGACCAAGCAACAGAAATACGGCCTTCCCCTCGACAGCCGCAAGACATACACAAAATCCGATTGGATATTGTGGACAGCCTGCCTCACCGGAAACACAGACGACTTTAATGCCCTCTTCGAGCCTGTCTATAAATATGCCAACGAGACAGAGAGCCGTATGCCCATTTCCGATTGGCACGAGACAACGACCGGAAATTGGGTAGGTTTCAGAGCGCGCTCGGTGGTAGGCGGTTACTTTATAAAAATACTTGAAGAGGAACTGCTGAATAAATAGTAAACCTACAATAACGCAATAGAGGCACAATTTTTAAGTTGTGCCATTATTGCTTTATTTTTAAAAAAAAGTAATTTCTGTAATTTGTCCACACACCCAAATTACAGAATCCACACCTTAGGAAAAAGCCCAACTATTTTTGTATATCTTCAATGTTTACCAATTTATTGGCGATTGCATAAATAATCAATCCGGCAGTTGTGTGAATCTGCAATTTATTGGAAATATTTCGTCGATGCGTTGTTACGGTGTGTACCGAAAGAAACAGATAATCGGCAATTTCTTTGTTATTCATTCCCTTTGTGACACAAACGATAATATCCTTCTCGCGGTCACTGAGCGTATCCAATTTCTCTTTCTCGACAAACTCATTATCAGAATCGTCGGCATATAATATCTGTTCACTTTTTTTAAGCTGCTGCTCTATAAGTTTTACAGCCGGGACAAACAATTTGTCTTCAATCATACAGTGAGAGGTCAAGTCCTGCTCGCACAGAATAATTTCCAAAAGAACAGCATTGAGCAGATAGTTATTCTTCTCGGGATAATAACGAATGATAATATCCTTTAATTCCTTAAGCTTGTCGCCGATGGGAGCATGTTTCCCCGCAAAAGCCGAAATTGTAAAATTACGATTCAAAAAGCCCTGTGACAACTGTTCAACATAGGAAAAAACAACCTCATTTTCATACTCCATGTGTTTCCTTACTTCGGTGACATATTCATCGTAAAACTTAACAATGAGCATTGCAATGTCATTTGCTCCCGAACAATCGATAGCCTCTATTAGCTTGCGACGGATATTAGGCAGATTAAAATCCAAATAATATTCGTGTGCTTGTTTCAAATAACCAATAATAGAGGGCAACGAAACAGCCTCGTAATTATACTCCCTATTAGACACAAAATTCACCACCTCAAGGAAAGTATTTTCGTTTACATTATGAATGCGACACACATCCCTCACCGATTTATCCCCAAAGCCCAACGAAATTCCGAATCGCCCCATCACAAGAATCAACGCACTGTTGTCCTTGACAAGGTCACGCATTTTGTCGGTTGGCTTAAAGCCCATATAATTATTCATTTTATTTTTTTAATCATTGTTTGCAGATGCAAAATTACGTACCTATTTATAAAAGGACAATACCAAAAAATAGTGAAAAAGCAGGTCGGCATGTAACAAAATACTAAAATCGGAGTATTGCCCGTCTCTCGCTGCACAAATAATTTTGCACTCGAAAAACAATGTAAAAATTTTATTTATGAAACAATTTATATGTATAATGGCGTTTCTGTGTATCACAAGCATGGCACTCCGCGCCCAACAAACGAGCGAAAATGTCGGTGCAACAGAACAAACGGAGAAACCCGCATCGCGTCTATCCATTGGCGGATACGGCGAGGCCGTCTACACACGAAACTTTTTCAGCGACAAATATCTTAGATACACAGACGCAAAGACCTACAAGAACGACGATAGTCACGGCCGATTCGACCTGCCGCACGTAGTACTATGGCTCGGCTACGATTTTGGCAATGGCTGGACACTCGGCACCGAGTTTGAATTTGAGCATGGAGGCACCGAAAGTGCGGTGGAAATTGAAGAAGAAGAGGCCGGCGAATATGAATCTGAAGTTGAACGAGGCGGCGAGGTTGCCTTGGAACAATTCTGGATAAACAAAGAGTGGCTCGACGGAAAAATAAACCTGAAAATGGGACACATAATCGTCCCCGTCGGAGCAACTAACATGTATCACATGCCTACCGAGTTTTTTACAAATTACCGCCCCGAAGGCGAAAGCACCATAATGCCTTGCACATGGCACGAAACAGGTGCGAGCCTGTGGGGAAAAGTTGGCAAATGGCGCTACGAACTGATGTTTCTGCCAGGACTCGACTCTGACCGATTCGGCCGCCAAACATGGATAGCAGGTGGTGCAGGCAGTCCGTATGAGTTTAAAATAGCAAACTCTTACGCAGGAGCGTTCCGCATAGACAACTTCTCGATAAAGAACCTACGTTTGTCGATAAGCGGCTATGCAGGCAATTCGTTCAAAAACACACTTAGTGTTACACAGAATGAAAAATATAAAGATGTAAAAGGAACAGTGGCAATAGGAGCATTTGACTTCTGCTACAACACCGGCAATCTTATAGTACGTGGCAATTTCGACTACGGACACCTAAACGACTCGGAACTTATTACAAAATACAATATGTCGATGCGCAAAGACTCACCTTCGCCCAAGCAAGCGGTGGCATCTGATGCAATCGCAGCAGGCATAGAGGCCGGTTACAATATCTTCGCATTGATAAACAGCAACAAACTGCAACATCAAGGACTTTACTTGTTCGGTCGTTACGAATATTACGACTCGATGCACAAGACAGAAGGCACGGTGCAAGATGCAGCATGGTGCGGTCGCCAGAGAATTGCGGCAGGCTTGAATTATCGTCCGATAAAGGATATTGTCTTCAAAGGAGAATACAGCATAGGACTTCTTGACAAGGCCTACAACAACGAGCCTTCAATTTCGATAGGAGTAGCTTATTCCGGACTGTTTAAATGAAAATTTATGTATAACTAATTAAAAATATAAATAAAATGAAGAAGAATTGGAAATTTTTATCGTATCTCACATTCTGCACAATGCTTGTGTTTGGTATATGCTCTTGCAGCGATGATGAGAATAACACCGCGGGCGAGCCTGACTACAAGGAGTCTATGTTCGAGGCTGCAATGACCCCATACATCGACAACACCGTAGTTCCCACATATAAAGGAATGGCCGACAATGCAATACTGATGGCAAATGCCTGCAATGAGATTGCCGAGGCCTTTGCAAACGGAACGCTTAACAATACAGATTTAATAAAAAATGCCGGCACACATTGGAATAATTGCCGAGACTATTGGGAAAAGAGCGAGGCCTTCTTGTATGGCGCTGCTGCCGATTATAATATTGACCCGCATATTGACTCTTGGCCCTTGGACAAGAACGCAATGGAGCAATTACTCAATAATATTCGTACAGGACAGGTATGGGATGTGGCCAATTTAGGTTACGGTCTTCTGGGCTTTCACGCAGTTGAATTTATGCTCTTCGAATTGAGCGCTGATGGCAACACCTCTATGCCTCATAATATAAATTACACCGCAGAAGAATTGGTGTATCTATGTGCTGTTGCCGAGGACCTGCGCGACCAATGTATTTTGTTGGAGGCTGCATGGGCAGGCATGGAAAATATTACTGACGAAAAAGCAGCCCTGCTGGAGGCAGCAGAATTGGAGCCATCGTTCAACTATGGTTGGAGCATGAAAAACGCCGGTAAAGGCGGCAGCCACTACAAGAATTTCCAAGAGGCAGCAGAAGACCTGATACAAGGCTGCATAGATATAGCCGACGAGGTTGGTAACACCAAAATAGGTCGCCCCGCCAACGGTTCTTCACAAGCCGACAAGAACTACATAGAGTCGCCCTATAGCTTAAATTCAATCAACGACTTTGTAGGCAATATTATAAGCATAAAGAATGCTTACGAAGGTAGCAAGGCCGGCGACGCATCTATCAGCGACTACATTAAAAGTGTGAATTCCGAATTGGACTCGAAAGTTAAGGAACAGATACAGACTTGTATTGCTGCCATTCAAAAAATCCCCGAGCCTTTTGCAAAAAGCGCATCAAGCATCGAGGCAGACGATGCTGTAAAAATCATTGGAACAGATTTAGTCAATATACTTGAGAATGTAATGGCAGAATTGTCAAAATATTAAAATTACAATAAGCCAATTGGGTGAGGGTGGGACTTATGTTCCACCTAAACCTGTTTAAAATTAAACATCATGAAAAATATTAATTTTTTAGCACTTTTATTACTTTGTGGCGGGTTTGCAGCATGTAGCGACGACGACACTGTCACGCCTGCACAAGAGCCACAAGCGGAATTGCCCGAATGGTATTATACGGGTGGCAAATTAGGAACCACACATCTTGCAACATTCAACGCTCTGGAACAACCTACTGCATCTATCGAAAATGCAGGAATGTATCAGTCATTCAAAAACGGAGAGGCGCTATTCGAAAAACCTTTCATGAGCAACAACGAAGGTGTGCGTCACGGATTAGGTCCTGTGTACATACGCACATCCTGCATCCATTGTCACCCGGGCTATGGTCACGGCAAGCGCATTGAGGAGGGAACGTTCGAGACAGATGAAATTGGCAATGGAAACTTGCTGGTGGTGTATAATAAAGATACAGAGGCTTATGTTACATGGTTGGCAGGCATGCCTCAGGGACACGCCGTAGCACCGTTCAAGGCGCCCATAGATGAAAGTAAAATTACCGTCCAGTGGTTGGATTACACCGACGAGTGGGGCAATAAGTTCCCCGACGGAGAGAGCTACTCCTTGCAATACCCCGAAGTTACCATGCCTCGCGAAGCTGTGTATGTCTATAACCAAGGCTACAATGAGCTTGGTAATTATGGTGTGAAGTTAGAATCGACCATCGGCATTTACGGTACAGGTCTTTTGGATGCTATTCCCGACGAAGATATTGTTGCCGAATGGGCTAAGCAGGAGAAGGATGGTTACATGCCCAATGGCCTGAACACTGCTTACTTTGAAAATGGCCAATGGAAAAACTACTACTCGAATACCGCACAAGGAGGCGACGGCACAAAATATGTTCGTCGCTACACATACGCAATGAGCCGCGGTCCGTTGCAGGATGGTGCAGGCGCAAATGCTTTTTGGAATATCACAAACGCAACACGCAGCGACCGTCGTTTCCACTATCTTGACGCAGCCGGCACCTATGCGCTCTATTCATCGAACGACCCTGACGTGCAGGCAGGCTTTGAAGATTACATTGCAGGCGTAGACCCCGACAAGGAGCATCCTGAATTTTGGGAAGGAACATTGTCGGAGCGTATATATGCCTATCTGACATCTAAAAATTTGCCCATAGAGGTTACCGATGAGGAGTATACCGACCTTATGGTGTGGCATCGCGGATTGGCAGTTCCCGCCGCCCGTAATGTCGATGACGAAGATGTGCTGAAAGGCCGCGAATTGTTCGAGGAAATTGGTTGCGCTTACTGCCACCGCCCTTCGTGGACCACCGGCAACGACGAAGTGCGCGACCCTGCCCGTTTCTTCAAGGGTAATGAACTGCCTCGCTATCCGAATCAGAAAATATGGCCCTACACAGACATGGTGCAACATAAACTGCACATGGAGAATGATATTCGTACAGGTTGGTGTCGCACAACACCTCTTTGGGGACGAGGATTGCACCAAAAGGTTACAGGCTCGGCAACCGCCGACCGCTTGCACGATTGCCGCGCACGCACAACAATGGAGGCTATCATGTGGCATGGAAACGCCAAGAGCGATGCACGCAAAAGTGTAGAAGAGTTCCGCTCGCTCACGAAAGAGGAACGCGATGCAATAGTTAAATTTATTGATGCTATTTAATATTTCTTATATGCCCACCACAGAGCCCGAGAGAAGGCTGTGGTGGGCTTTTTTATAATACTATGAAGAATAAACTGCTAAGAAACCTTGCATTCGGATTATTTGCGCTGATTACTTTTATTTTGATGATTGCTACCATCATAGAGAAAATAGAGGGTAGCAAATTTGTTCAAGAATATATTTATGGTTCATCATGGATGGTCGTGCTTTGGGGCATGGCGGCACATTTTGCACTATTCTTCATTTTAAGGCAAAAACTATACAAGCGATTAGCTACATTCGGGATTCATCTATCGTTTCTCATCATCATTGTCGGAGCGTTTATAACCTACAAACATGGTATTCAAGGGAGTGTGCATTTGCGCGAAGACGATGCTCCCGCGAGCGAATTTATGATTGGTGGTGAGGGTGTCGAAAAATTTCCTTTTTCGTTACAGCTGAAAAAATTCGACTTGCAGTATTACAACGGCACATTTGCCCCTATGGATTATGTGAGCCATATTGTTATTTTCGACAAGGACAAGAGAGAGGAAGGGGTAATTTCGATGAATAATATTTTCAAATATCGAGGTTACCGTTTGTATCAATCGGGCTACGACAAGGATGGGAAAGGCACCACTCTGTCTGTTTCCTACGACCCTTACGGGATTGCTGTTACCTACACGGGATATTTTTGTTTACTAATTTCAATGCTGGCTTTTTTCTTTCAGCGTCGCTCTGTTTTCAAGCAATTATTGCACCATCCGGCTGTGCGAAAAGGCATGCTCGGCATTGTGGCAATAACATCGGCAGTTTCTGCATCGGCCGCGCCTGAGACACTGCCCCGGAGTGTTGCCGAAAAATTCTGCGACCTGCGCATTTATTACAACGACCGCATCTGCCCGCTGCAGACGCTCGCAATAGATTTTACCACAAAATTATACGGAAAATCGTCGTACGAAGGCCTCACGGCCGAACAGGTGCTGACAGGGTGGTTTTTCTTTTACGACGACTGGAAATGCGAACCGGTAATAAAGATTAAAGGCGAAGAGGTGCGACACATTTTGGGAATAGAAGGCAAATATGCGAAACTTATGGATTTTATAGACCAAAATGGATATAAACTCGAAAGTGCAATATCGTCCGATGATGCTGTCTTGCGCCGTAACGCCGAGAGTGCCAATGAAAAATTTAATATCATAAGCATGCTCTGTACAGGCAGTTTATTGAAAATATTCCCTTACGCCGATGAGGAGAATGAGAATATCACATGGTACTCTTTCGCGGAAAAATTGCCACGCAACGTTCCATATGAGCAATGGCTCTTCATAGGTAACAGCATGAGTTTGGTAGCCGAACAGATTGCGAAACGAGACTGGGTGGAGGTTGAACGGCTGTTAGATAAAATATATCAATACCAAGCAAGTGAAACAGCGGGCAACATTCCCGCCGAAAGGATTTTAAAAGCAGAAAAGGTCTATAATACAACAAATTACAATCGTATTTTGGCAATGCTGTGTACGACAATCGGTATTCTGTGCTTTATAATATTCGCTCTATTCAATTACAGGATGGGCAAATATATGACAATATTTCAAAAACTATTGAAAATAGGCTTGCTGTGTATTTGCGCCTATTTGACAATGCGCATAATATTGCGGGGAGCAATCAGCGGACATCTGCCTTTTTCCAATGGATTTGAGACTATGCAATTTATGGCATGGTGCAGTGTTGTCCTAACACTGTTCTTTGGCAGACATTTTCGTTTGTCGGCACCTTTCGGGTATTTACTTTGCGGACTGACAATGTTGGTGGCAATGATGGGAGAATCGACACCCCAAATAACACAATTAATGCCTGTACTGCAATCGCCATTGTTGAGCATACATGTTGTTGTAATAATGCTGGCCTATACTCTTTTTGCATTTATGATGTTGAATGGGCTTACAGCATTGATTATGTATTACATGCGTCACAAAAAGCATGACAATGAAATAGAATATCTGACGGTGGCCAACCGCATAATGCTGTATCCGGCACTCTTTTTACTGACAACAGGCATTTTTGTAGGTGCAGTTTGGGCAAATGTCTCATGGGGGCGCTATTGGGGGTGGGACCCCAAAGAGGTGTGGGCGCTTATAACCATGTTAGTCTATTCAACAGCTTTACATACACACTCGCTACGATGGTTAAACAACCCTATAACCTTTAATATATTTTGTGTTGCAGCCTTTATTACAGTGATAATAACATATTTTGGGGTAAATTTTATTCTTGGTGGCATGCACGGATACGCATAAGGCCGGAATTAATATTGTCAGACAGTGGATATAATACTCAATCCATGTATCGAACAGACGTATATTTAGGAAAAACGGCCCCATTTATCATGCAAAAATTATCGGGAAATAGTTTTTGGTAGAAAAAAAAGAATATTTTGCACGCCCAATAAAATTTATTTGTACATTTGTCATCGACTAAAGAGTAAAACAAAATAAATACGAAAGACGTATGATAGCTGTATTAAAAAGCGGAGTAACAAAAGCGCAAAGAGAAAAACTTATTCAATGGATCGAAGCGCAAAAAGTGAGAGTTCACGTATCCGAGGGTGAGTTCCAGACAATCATCGGACTCATCGGTGATACAAGTAGAATAGATATAGACCTGCTCGCAAGCCTTGAAATTGTTGAAAAGGTGAGCCGCGTCAGCGAGCCTTTCAAGAGCGCGAGCCGTCGTTTCCATCCCGACGACACAGTCATTGAGGTTGGCAAGGGCGAAAATAAGGTAAAAATAGGTGGCGGCAATTTTTGTATGATTGCAGGCCCATGTTCTGTGGAATCCGAGGAGCAGATAATCGCTGTTGCAAAGGCTGTAAAAGCTGCCGGTGCAAAGATGCTTCGCGGCGGAGCTTTCAAGCCCCGTACCTCTCCGTATGACTTTCAGGGACTCCGTGGCGAGGGACTCGACCTTCTGCTTAAAGCACGTGAAGAGACCGGTCTTCCCATCGTTACAGAAATTATGAATGCAGCACACTTAGATATGTTCGCCGACGTAGATATTATTCAGGTTGGCGCACGAAACATGCAGAACTTCGAGCTTCTCAAAGAGTTGGGACGCTCCAAAAAGCCCATTCTTCTTAAACGCGGCCTTGCAGCAACACTAAAAGAGTTCTTGATGAGTGCCG
>CAZXIQ010000009.1:0-17778 GCA_964640785.1 uncultured Bacteroidaceae bacterium
ATGGTTATTTAAAACCCATTTATTATCTTTGCCGCATACTGCAAAATCAACAACCCGACGATGCGTTTATCTATTGGAACGACGACCCGGTAATCACACGCGAAATAAATAAATACACACACGGAAAGCTCTACCCCTTTGCCGAGAAAAAGGAAAATGGACTTGCAGCATACACCGAGAATGAAAAAATAATTTTCGCCGAGCCCACACCCTTCAACATGGAGCAGGAAGAGCTGGCACTCACCGGCAAACACAACCTTTACAACTCAATGGCAGCCGGAATATCGGCCAACGTAGCAGGCATACGCAACGAAACGATAAAAGAGGCATTGAGCAGCTTTACCGGAGTGGAGCATCGCCTTGAGAAAGTTGCCGACATTAACGGAATAGAGTACATAAACGACTCGAAAGCCACAAACGTAAACAGTTGCTGGTACGCACTCCAGAGCATGAAGAAAAAAACCGTGCTTATACTCGGCGGCAAAGACAAAGGCAACGATTACAGCGAAATAGCCGACCTTATAAAAAAGAAATGTTGTGGCCTTGTATTCATGGGCATCGACAACAGCAAACTGCACAAATTCTTTGCAGAGTACGACCTGCCCATTGCAGACGTAAAAAGCATGGAGGAGTGCATTAAAGCAGCAACAGAAATAGCACACGAAGGCGAGACTGTGCTTCTGAGCCCCTGCTGCGCAAGTTTCGACCTGTTCAAAAGTTACGAGGACCGAGGCAAACAATTCAAGGAAGAGGTATTAAAACTAAAACAAAATGGGTAAAGGTATTACAAACAGACTGTTCAAAGGAGACAGGCTCATATGGATAATCCTTACTGTACTTTTCGCACTCTCGTTCATGGAGGTATTCAGTGCGACAAGCACAATGACATACGACGATGGCAACTATTGGCAACCGATAACACAGCATGTGATATTCATGATGATAGGCGTAGCCATCGCATGGATTGTGCACAACATGCCCATGACGTGGCTGAAAAAACTATCGTACGTGGCATATTGGGTGGGAATAATCTTTCTGCTGTGGGCAATGTTTGCAGGCGTCAATATAAACGGCGAGTCGCGTTGGGTGCGTCTATTCGGTGTAAACATACAGTCGTCCGAAATGGCAAAGCTGGGTCTTGTGATGCTTACAGCCCGCATTTTAGGCGACGGACAAAGCAAAGAGGGCACAAGCAAGGATGTAATGAAGAAAATACTCTATGCCACAGGCCTTGTCTGCGCACTGATTTTTACAAGCAACCTATCGACAGTAATATTAATATGCTTCACCACATACCTGATGCTGTTCATAGGAAAAATTCCACGCATGCAGATGTGGAAACTTACAGGTGCATGCGTCGTAGCCGGAACAGTGGCATTGGGCACAATAATGCTCACCCCCGCAAGCCTTGTCGAGGGTACACCGCTCGACCGTATGATAACATGGCGTAACAGAATAGTACGCAGCATAGACCCCGCAAGTGCCGAGAAAGACCAAAATGGAGGCAACGAACAAAGAATGCACGCCAATATAGCAATAGCATCGAGCAACGTCATATTCGGCAAAGGGCCGGGAAACTCGGAACAAAGAGATTTTCTGCCTCAAGCATTCTCGGACTTTATATACGCAATAATCATTGAAGAATGGGGGCTTATTATAGGAGGATTCGGAGTAATATTGCTATACCTGACACTGCTCTATCACACAGGAGTGATAGCCAAGAATTGTGACGACCCATACGCAGCCTTTCTTGTCATAGGCGCGGCACTGATGATAGTGATACAGGCAATGGCACACATGTCCATTTCAGTCGGCTTGGGACCTGTAACGGGACAACCGCTGCCGCTTGTCAGCCGAGGAGGAACATCAATAGCCATAAACTGTGTATATATAGGCATGATTCTCAGCGTAAGCCGCTACGCAAGAGAGGCAAAAGCCGCACGCGAAAAAGCAAAGACAGAGAACATCGGTAACAGCCCCATAGAAACAACAATCGACGAACCTGTCGCCCAACAACAATAAAAAAAATCCGACAATCATGAAAAAGAATCACAGAATAATAATTAGCGGAGGAGGAACGGGAGGACACATATTCCCCGCACTCTCCATCGCCGACGCCATAAAAAGCAAAAAGCCTGACGCCGAGATTCTATTCGTCGGAGCCGACAACAGAATGGAAATGCAGCGTGTGCCCGAGGCCGGCTACCGCATAGTAGGGCTGCCCATCATGGGATTCGACCGTAAAAACCTGTTGCGCAACATAAAAGTACTGTGGCAACTGTTTAAAAGTCAGAGAATGGCAAAAAAGATAATTAAGGAATTTGCCCCACAGGTAGCAGTAGGAGTAGGTGGTTACGCAAGCGGCCCCACACTGAAAATGGCAGCCAAAATGGATATTCCCACACTCATTCAGGAACAGAACTCATACGCAGGAGTAACAAACAAGCTGCTTGCCCAAAAAGCAAAAATAATATGCGTAGCCTACGAAGGCATGGAAAAATTTTTCCCGCCCGAAAAATTGAAACTTACAGGCAACCCCGTAAGAATGAACCTTATGGCACGCAAGAACAGCCGCGAAGAGTGTGCAGCAGTCATGAACCTCGACCCGTCAAAAAAAACAATACTGCTGGTAGGAGGCAGTCTGGGGGCACGCAGCATGAACGAGAGCATGATAAACTCTCTGCAACAGATAGCCAAGAACCCCGACATACAATTCGTGTGGCAAACAGGAAAATACTATCACAATGAAATAACAGAGAGAGTAAACAAAGCCGGAAAACCGGCCAACCTCACAATAACCGACTTTATTTCGGACATGGCATCGGCCTTAAGCATAGCCGACCTTGTAATTTCGCGTGCCGGAGCAGGCTCGATATCCGAATTTGCCCTGCTCGGCAAGGCAGTAATATTGGTACCCTCGCCCAATGTGGCCGAAGACCACCAGACAAAAAATGCTATGGCACTTGTAAAGAACGACGCTGCAATATTCGTCAGCGACAGCGACTCGAAAGAAAAGCTCGTTGCCACAGCCATTGCCACCGTCGCCGACGAAGAGAAACTGCAAACCCTTGCCAAAAACATAAGCAAAATGGCAAAGCCCAAAGCAGCCGAAGAGATTGCCGAGGAGGTAATATTGCTTGCCGAGGCATACGCCGAAAAAGAGACAAGACGAAAAAACGAAAATTTGAAATAATGGAACTGAAAAACATAACATCGATATATTTTCTTGGTGCCGGCGGCATAGGAATGAGCGCGCTTGTGCGATATTTCCTCGCCGAAGGCAAAAAGGTTGCCGGCTACGACAGAACAGCCTGCGCACTCACAGACAAACTTATAGAAGAGGGAGCAAACATCCACTTCGAAGAGAATGCCGACCTTATCCCCGACGAATTTCGCGACAAAGAGAGCACACTCGTAATCTACACACCGGCAATACCCAAGGAACACAAAGAGTGGGAATATTTCCGCACAAACGGCTTTGAGATAAAGAAACGCGCCGAAGTATTGGGGCTCATCACACGCGACAAACGCGGACTGTGCATAGCCGGAACACACGGAAAAACATCTACCTCTACAATGACAGCCCATCTGTTGCATCAATCAAGCACCGACTGCGCTGCATTCTTGGGCGGAATATCCAAGAACTACCACAGCAACCTGATACTAAGCGAAAAGAGCGACCTTGTGGTAATAGAGGCCGACGAGTACGACCGTTCGTTCTTGCAACTGACCCCCTACATAGCAGTAATAACGGCAACCGACCCCGACCATCTTGATATTTACGGAACAAAAGATAACTATTTGGAAGGATTCGCTCAATTTACCGAGCGCATACGCCCCGACGGTTACATGATAATACACGAAGGGCTCGAATTTACACCTCGTCCAAAAGAGAGCGTCACATGCTACACCTACGGTCGCGACAAAGGCGACTTTCGCGCAGAGAACATACGCATCGGAGGCGGTCGCATACTCTTCGACTACGTTTCACCCCTCGGAAACATAAAAGACATAGAACCGGGAGTGCCCGTCAGCATAAACATAGACAACGGAATTGCAGCAATGGCCGTAGCCCAACTGAGTGGCGCAACAAACGAAGAGATAAAAGAGGCCATGAAAAATTTCGCAGGCGTGGAGCGACGTTTCGACTTTAAATTAAAGACAGAGAATATAGTACTTTTAAGCGACTATGCCCACCACCCCGACGAAATAAAAGCCTGCGCAAAGTCGATGAAAGAACTGTACAACGACCGAAAGATAACAGCAATGTTCCAGCCCCATCTTTTCAGTCGCACAAAGGACTTCTACCGCGAATTTGCCGAGAGCCTGTCACTCTTTGACGAAGTTATACTCCTCGACATATACCCCGCACGCGAGCAGCCCATTCCCGGAGTAACAAGCCGGCTTATATATGACCTTATAAACGGGAATGTGAAAAAAAGCCTCTGCGCACGTGCCGACGCCGTAAAACTCATCGCCGAAAGAAAAGAAGAATTCGAGGTACTGATATGTCTCGGAGCCGGAGACCTTGAAAGCGACGTTCCACAAATAACCGAGATTTTGAAAAAATGCTGAAAAAGATAGCCATAATATTAGCAACCATAGCAGCAACAGCATATTTGGTGTTTGCCCTGTTTTTCTTGGAGATAATGCCCTCCGAGACAAAATGTCGCGGTGTGGAAATTGTCATAAGCGACAACAAACCCGAAGTGCTGAGTGTTGAAAGCATAGAAAAGCAGCTCAAGCTGAAGGGACTGGACCCCAAAGGCAAAGAAATGGATAAAATTGTAAGCGAGGAGATAGAAAATATGCTGCTCGAATCCTCTATAATAAAGGAGTGTCAATGTTTCAAGACACATAAGAACCTTATAGGCATACACATAACCTGCAAACAACCAATAATACACATTTTCGACCACACAGGCAGCGAATATTACCTCGATAACAACGGAGCAATCATAAGAAGTGTCCAGAATGCAATATACCTGCCGGTGGCAAGCGGCGAAATAAAAAGCGAAGAGACAAGAAAAAGTTTGGTGAAAATAGCACAATTCCTGCAAGATGAACGTTTCTGGCGCGAACAAATAGAACAGATACATGTAACGCCTAAACAGGAAATGATTTTAGTACCACGCATAGGCAACCACATTATAGAATTGGGAAAAGCCGACAACCTCGAAAAAAAACTCGCCAAGCTTAAAGAGTTCTACGAAGAGGGACTGAGCAAAGTAGGATGTAACAAATACAACAAAATAAACATAGAGTTTGACAAGCAGGTCATCTGTACAAAAAAAGATTAACAAATAAAAAAGTTTCTACAACATGGGAACAAAAAATTATATAGTCACATTGGAATTAGGCTCATCGAAAGTATCCGGTGCAGTAGCATTGGAAAATTACGATGGCATAAATGTAATAGCATACACAAGCGAGCCGGTAAACGGATTCATCGCTAAAGGCGTTGTACGTAACATAGACGAAACAAGCAAATGCCTCACAAGCATAATAAACAAACTGGAAACACAGCTCGACGGAGTAACCATACAAAAAGCATACATCGCCCTTAGCGGCCTATCCCTGCAATCGGTAAAATCCACTGTCAAACGCGAATTTGCCGAATACACAAAAATAACACAAGAGATAATAGACGAAATGGGGCTCGAGAATGACAGACTGTTCAGCGCCCCCGAAGGCTATCAGAAGGTACAAGTAATCACACAAGAATATAAAATGTGTGGCGACACAAGCCTGAACCCCATAGGCATGAGCGTCAAGCAGATTGAATGCAACTACATAAACATCATCATAAAAGAGCAGTTCATGAAACAGTTGGAAGAGAGTTTCCAACTGGCAAAAATTGAAATTGCCGACAGCTTTACAGCCGCACGCATCAACGCCGAGCAACTGCTCAACAAAGACGAAAAACGCGACGGCTGCGCACTTGTAGACATTGGCGCCGAGACAACCACCATAGCCATATACACAAATAATCTGCTCAGAAAATTATGCGTGCTTCCCCTCGGCGGTGCAAACATCACCCGCGACCTGCAAGCAGAACACATTTCGCAAGCCGATGCAGAAACACTGAAAATACACGCCGGCTACAAAGCCGAAAAGTTCGGCGAAAGCAGCATCAGCAGCGAACAGCGCGACAACATCATAGGCGCACGCATGATGGAAATACTGCAAAATGTATATCAACAAATAAAACGTTCGGGCGAAAATCTCTCGAACGCCGTAATCACCGGCGGAGCAGCAAAACTCAAAAACATAGAACTGTTATTGAACGACAACCTGCCGGGGCTTAAAATACGCATAGCAACAGAACCGTTCATAGAGTTCAGCACAAGTAACAACCTGAGAGTAAAAAGGGAAGAGATTAGCACAACCCTTCTGGGACTGCTTAAAAGCGGTAAAGAGAACTGTTGCCAAGAGCCCAAGCCCCAAGCCATAATGCAAAAAATATGGAAAGACGAAGAAGAGGAGAACGAAATAAAGAATAACGTTCCACAAGAACCCGAAAAGGAAAAAGATGCTCCCGAGGAGAAAAAAGTGGAAGAAACAGAAAAAGAAAAGCCGCAAAAGTCCAAAAAGAAACAACCGTTTTTCAACATAGGCAACATATTTGGCGGGTGGAGTGAAACAGTCAAAAAAACAGCAAAGGACTTTGTCGATAACGCCACCAAAGAAGAAGAGGACGATGATTATACAAACGATGATGAAAAGAACTACTAACCGTCTCTAAAAAAGCAACAACCATGAACGAAGAAGATACATTAAAATTCGACATACCCACCGATGCACCACGCATAATAAAAGTAATCGGCGTAGGCGGTGGCGGCGGCAACGCCGTACAGAACATGTACAGAGAGGGCATACACAATGTCTCATTTGTTGTATGCAACACCGACTCTCAAGCACTTGCCAACTCACCAATACCATCTAAAGTACAATTAGGTGAAAAATTAACCGAAGGATTAGGAGCCGGCAACGACCCCGAAGTGGGACGACAAGCAGCCGAAGAGAGCCGCGAAAAGATAAAAGCACTCTTCAACGACGGCACAAAGATGGTGTTTATAACAGCAGGCATGGGCGGCGGCACCGGTACAGGCGCAGCACCCATCGTAGCCGAAATTGCCAAAAGCCTGAACATATTGACAATAGGCATCATCACCATTCCCTTCAGATTCGAAATGGGCAACAAAATACATCAAGCACTGAAAGGAGTGACAGAAATTGCCAAACATGTAGATGCACTTTTGGTCATCAACAACCAGCGTCTGCTCGATATTTACCCCGAGCTTGACCTTGACGAAGGATTGCGCAAGGTAGACGAAGTGCTTACCACAGCCACCAAAAGCATAGCCGAAATAATAACAGCACGCGGAACAATCAACCTCGACTTCCGCGACGTCAGCAAGGTGCTCAAGAACGGAGGCGTTGCAATAATGAGCTACGGAATAGAAAAGGGAGAGCAACGCTTAGCACTCGCCTTTGAAAAAGCCCTGCACTCGCCACTGCTGAACAACAACGACATTTATAAATCGAAAAAAATACTCTTCAACATATACTACAACCCCAACTACCCATTGAAGATAGGAGAAATTGAGGAGGTAAACACCTTTATGGCACAGTTCACCGAAGAGGAAATTGAAGTTATCTGGGGTATAAGCAAGGATTACAGTTTGGAGGAAAAAGCCGTAAAAGTAACAGTGCTGGCCACCGGATTCGGCATGCAGAATATCCCCGAAATAAAACCTCTGCTAAACGAGGAGCGAAGAGAGCGTGAACTTCAAGAACAGAAGATTCAGTCGATGAAAGATGCCTTCTACAAAGAAGATTTTAAGATTTTCATCTTCGACGACGACGAACTTGACAACGAATCACTTATTGCAGCCGTCGAAAGTTCACCCACACATAAACGCCTCGCAAAAGATTTACAGCATATAAAAAGCATTTCGTCCGCAGCAAAAAAGAGCTACGAGGCAAAAATTCCCGTAGGACAACAGCCCGAAACAGAAACTGCAACAGACAATAGCGAGGCAGCAGAGACATTCACCACCGACAACAATGTAGAAATAAGTTATTAAATATCATCATGGACATATTTGACATTATAAGCAACGACCTGAAAGAGGCGATGAAAGCCAAAGACAAAGTGGCACTCGACACATTGCGTAACATAAAGAAAGCCCTGCTCGAGGCAAAAACCGCTCCGGGCGCAGGTGACACAGTGGACGACGCAACAGCCACAAAAATTATAAGCAAACTTGCCAAGCAAGGACGCGAATCGGCCGAACTGTATGCCGGCCAGAATCGCCCCGAACTTGCAGCTGAAGAAATGGCACAGGTTGCGGTACTCGAAAAATACCTTCCCAAACAGATGAGCGACGAGGAACTTACCGCAGCCCTGAAAAACATCATAACCGAAGTTGGCGCATCCTCGCCACAGGAAATGGGCAAAGTGATGGGCGTTGCCACAAAAAAACTCGCAGGCATGGCCGACGGTAAAGCAATTTCTGCAAAAGTAAGAGAACTGCTTGCGTAGAGAACAAAAAAGATGTGCATCTGCAAAATGATGCACATCTTTTTTTTATTCATACATAAAAACCTTAGTCGAAAAGTTCTTTTAGAATATCTGCCGACCTTAATTCGGGAAAATCGGGAAGATGCAGACGATAATAACGCTGAATAACATCGAGAAACTCCCCACGCAATTTACGATTCATCATATAACGCGACACATCGTCATAATCGCACGAAAGAAGTGAAAAAAAATCAATAGCCTGAGCTGCGGTCAGAAAATTCCCATGTACAGGCTGCACACCCACAAAACAACCGGCCGAAAGGTCAAAATACCCCCTGTCGGCAACTGCACCCTCCAAATTGGGCGCAATACCCAAAAAACGTGTAAGACGCAGAAGAAAAAGAAGATGAAAATTGGCAAAGCCATCGGCTGCCTCGTCGAACCAACGTAAAGAGTATTCAAGAAAAGCAAAAATAGCAGCATTGTCACTCTCTTCGCGCAAAGCACGCGTAAGAAACTCGGCAAGATAAAGAGCGACAGCCGACTTACAAGGCTCATAAGGAATAGAAGAGTATAATACACAGGGACGCACCTCGGACAAACGCACCATCTTTCCGCCCTGCTTATACGGAGCATTAAAAGAGAGTATCGACAATGGCTGAAAAAGCACACTCCTCACCTTGCAGCTCTTGCTGCGCGACACAGGCACAAGAAAAGAGAGCCGACCACGCGTCTCGGTAAATATATCCGCAATCATCAAATTGTCGTTATATTTAAGCGTTCTTAGCACAATTCCGGTAAAATTCTCTATCATAAACAATAAAAAACTACTAAATAACAGAAAACAAAGCTACAAAAAAGAAAAAAAACCACAAAATATTTGCCAGATAAAAAAAATGTTGTACCTTTGCATCCGCTTAGCTGACAAAGCAAGTGACAAAAATGCCGAAAGGCAATCCCAAACGTTGGCCCATTCGTCTATCGGCTAGGACGCAAGATTTTCATTCTTGAAAGAGGGGTTCGATTCCCCTATGGGCTACTAAAATCAAAAAAAACAGAAAACAGAGATGGCAAATCATAAATCATCACTTAAAAGAATCAGACAGACAGAGAAGAGAAATCTGCTCAATCGTTACTACGGTAAGAACATGCGTTCGGCAGTACGTGGCTTGCGCGCTATGACAGACAAAGAGGCAGCATTGGCAAAGTACCCCGAAGTACAGAAATTATTGGACAGAATGGCCAAGAGAGGTCTGATTCACAAGAACAAGGCTGCAAACCTTAAATCAGGTTTGTGCGCAAACATTGCGAAATTAGCCTAAGCACAATCAGACATATATTTACCAAGTACAAAGGTTGGATTTTTTAATCCGACCTTTTTGTGTTACACATAACACAGCACACCAAAATTCCAAGAAGAAACAGCACACCACCCATTTTCACCACTTTCCCCTATTTTATAGGGGAAAAATTTGCAAAACAGCACCACATTCACTAACTTTGCTCTGATATTTCGACAACAAAAGAAAACACATGAGCGAAGAAGAAAAAAACAATATGGCCGCAAATTATTCGGCCGACAGCATTCAAGTACTCGAAGGACTCGAAGCAGTCCGCAAACGCCCGGCCATGTACATTGGCGACATAGGCGAAAAAGGTCTCCATCACCTTGTTTATGAAGTTGTAGACAATGCCATAGACGAAGCAATGGCAGGATATTGCACCCACATAGAAGTAAGCATCAACGAAGGAAATTCAATAACAGTACAAGATAACGGTCGCGGTATTCCCGTAGACATGCACGAAAAAGAGGGAAGATCGGCACTCGAAGTAGTAATGACAGTGCTACACGCCGGAGGTAAATTCAACAAAGACTCATACAAAGTATCAGGAGGTCTGCACGGAGTAGGCGTATCGTGCGTAAACGCACTCTCAAAAAAAATGAAGACCGAAGTCTTTCGCGATGGAAAATCATACGAGCAAGACTACGCATACGGTAAACCCCTTAACGACGTACGCCAGACAGGCGAAACGACACTACGCGGAACACGTCAGACATTCACCCCCGACGACTCAATATTCATCGTATCGGAATACAACTACGACATTCTCGCAGCACGTCTGCGCGAACTTGCCTACCTAAACGCAGGAATATCAATAACCCTCACCGACAAACGCTCAGCAGACGAAAATGGCGAATACAGAACAGAAAATTTCTACTCGACAGAGGGCCTTAAAGAGTTTGTCAAACACATCGATTCATCACGCACCCCCCTTATAGGCGACGTCATATATCTGAACACCGAAAAACAGAACATTCCCATCGAGGCCGCCATCATCTACAACAACGGATACAGCGAGAATGTATACTCATACGTAAACAACATTAACACAATAGAGGGTGGTACACACCTTGCCGGGTTCCGTCGTGCGCTCACAAGAACCCTAAAAAAATACGCCGAAGACACAAAAGCACTCGAAAAGGCAAAAGTAGAAATATCGGGTGAAGACTTCCGCGAAGGCCTCACAGCCGTAGTCTCGGTAAAAGTAGCAGAGCCACAGTTCGAAGGCCAGACAAAAACCAAGCTCGGCAACAACGAAGTAACAGGAGCAGTGGACCAAGCTGTCGGCGAAGCACTCGCATACTACCTCGAAGAGCACCCCAAAGAGGCCAAGATGATAGTAGACAAGGTGATACTTGCCGCCACAGCACGAATAGCTGCCCGCAAAGCACGTGAAAGCGTACAACGCAAGAGCCCGATGGGAGGATGCGGCATGCCCGGTAAACTCGCCGACTGCTCGGACAAAGACCCTGCAAACTGCGAACTATTCCTTGTCGAGGGAGACTCGGCAGGCGGCTCGGCAAAGCAAGGACGCAAAAACAAGTTCCAAGCAATCCTTCCCCTGCGCGGAAAGATACTTAACGTAGAAAAAGTAATGTGGCACAAAGCCTTCGAGAGCGACGAAGTAAACAACATCATACAAGCCCTCGGCGTAAGATTCGGCCTCGACAACGAAGATAGCAAAAAAGCCAACATCGAAAAGCTGCGTTACCACAAAATAATCATCATGACCGACGCCGACGTCGATGGTTCACACATCGACACCCTCATCATGACACTCTTCTTCCGCTACATGCCCGAGCTTATAGAAGGCGGCTATCTATACATAGCCAACCCCCCACTATACCTCTGTTCAAAAGGCAAAGTGAAAGAATATTGCTACGACGAAGAGGCACGCCAACGATTCATAGAAAAATATGGCAACGGCAACGAAAAAGAGATTTCCACACAACGCTACAAAGGTCTTGGTGAGATGAACCCCGAACAGCTTTGGGAAACAACCATGAACCCCGAGACACGAATACTGAAACAAGTAACAATACGCGACGCAGTAGAAGCAGACTACATATTCTCCATGCTCATGGGCGACGACGTAGGCCCACGTCGTGAATTTATTGAGAAAAACGCAACATACGCCAACATCGACGCGTAAGAAACATACAACAAAAAGCTGCGCCAAAATAAAAATTTCGGCGCAGCTTTTTGTTAAGACACACCGCATTGTCCAACAAACAACCACCATGAAGAAAAACCTCCTGAGCCTACTGTTTCTAACAACAATCACACCCCTCGTCGCACAAAACTTCAAAGGCCTTGTAAACATTCAAAAAATCGACAGCACAATAAGCATAGAACTGATGTACGCAAAGCCCGACAATTTTGTAGGCGAAACAATGTATAATTTCAAGGAGGCCTACCTGCACCCAAAAGCCGCAGCCGCCATAAAAAAGGCTAACAGACTGCTAAAAGAGATAAACCCCGACCTGCACCTTCGCATCTACGACGCTGCGCGTCCCATGAGCGTGCAGCAAAAAATGTGGAACAAGGTAAAAGGCACTGCACAACAAAATTATGTCAGTAACCCGGCCAACGGCGGCGGACTGCACAATTACGGCCTTGCAGTGGACGTAAGCATCGCCAACAGCAAAGGAGACACCCTGCCAATGGGCACCACCATAGACGCACTCTGTTCAAAAAGTCACATCGACAGAGAGGAAGAATTTGTAAGAAAAGGGAAAATAACTGCCGAGGCAGCGAGAAACAGACTGCTGCTGAGAACAATAATGAAGAAAGCCGGATTCCGCCCCCTACGCAGCGAATGGTGGCACTTCAACTACACCACACGAGCCGATGCAAGAAAAAACTACAAAGTAATACCATAGAAAAAAACGCATTTACAGGTTTTAACAACAAGCACTGCATTTTTAGGAAAATAGAACATTTTATCAGCAAGAAAAAAACTCAAATATTCGACAAAAATCACCAAATTTGCAAACAAAAGAGCAAGCAAAAGATTCTCCTACCCAAAAACAAGAAAAGCACATGAGAAAAGAGAATATAAGGCTGATAAAATTAGAAGACTTAAAAAGAAATTCACAACAGATTATTTACACCGACAGCAACATTGCCATACTGAGCAGCATCAAACAATTTACCGGTAAATACGATAAAGAGATAAAGTTCAACTGCATGATGATAGCCTTTTGCGAAGAAGGAGAGGTAAACTTTAATATAAATTACAGAAAATACATATTAAAAAAAGATTTCTGCGCAATATTACCCCCGGGGACAATCATAAGCGAAGGCGAAGAATCATTTTGCAGCATAAAAATAGTTGCAATATCGCAAAGTTTCTTGGAAGACATCATCTGTTTCAACAAAGAGACGCTGAACATAATGCAGTACCTGTACAACAACCCCATTCAACCAACAGGACAAGCTGCGTCATACAAAATATATCTGTACAAAGAGCTGCTGATGACACTCATCAAGGAAGACAGCCACGCTTACAGCAAACAGACACGACGTTTCCACTTTGCAGGCATGATATGCGAAATGTTTGCCTTGATAAGTAAAAAGATACCTCCCAAAGATAAGATGGCAACAAAGAGAGAAAGAACCGCAACAATCGTACACGACTTTTTAGTAGCGGTAAACACCGACGACGGCTCGCACCGCTCGGTAAACTATTATGCCGACCAACTTTGTTACAGCGCAAAATATCTTAGCTATTCGGTGAAACAAGCTACCGGAAAAACCCCGTTACAGATAATAAACAGCCACGCAATAAACCAAATAAAGCACAAACTGAAATTCACCGACATGAGCATGAAAAGCCTTGCCGACTATTTCGACTTTCCCAACCCTTCGTTTTTTGGAAAATTCGTAAAAACCCACATAGGAATATCGCCATTGCAATATAGAATATCGCAGAAAGAAGAATAACGGCTCGCCGCGCAGCTTGCGGCACCGGAAATATTTATAGAGCACCTATGTAGCTCCTATCGAAGATAGATAAAATTAAGACAGCCACCCATAAGGTGGCTGCTTAAGAGGTGCCTGGCAGATTCGAACTGCCGTGGACGGTTTTGCAGACCGCTACCTAGCCTCTCGGTCAAGGCACCATTTTACTATTTTAACGGGCTTACCCCCATTTGCGGTGCAAAGGTAAAACTATTTTTCTGAACTACAAGCATAAACAGCATTTTTTTCTTCAAAAACTCTATTTTTCGTATATAAAAGAGAAGATTATGGCCAAAAGCACTATCTTTACACAGAAATACAACCACCACCGAGCAGGCATCATGCACCGTAGAGTCAGAAAATATATAGAACAAAAAAATCTTCTTGCCGAAGATGATAAAATCATCGTCGCACTGAGCGGAGGAGCCGACTCAGTTGCACTGTTGCACATTCTTGCGAAACTGGAGTACAACATAGAGGCCGTACACTGCAATTTTCATCTGCGCGACGAAGAGAGTGTGCGCGACGAAGAGTTTGTCAGAGGACTGTGCGAAAAGATGGGCGTAAAGCTGACCGTCACCCATTTTGACACCGCTGCCTATGCCACAAAAAAAAGAATCTCGATAGAAATGGCGGCCCGCGAACTGCGATACGACTTTTTCGAGAGCATAAGAAAAAAGTCAAACGCAGCAGCCATAGCCGTCGCCCACCACAGAGACGACGTTGCCGAAACAATGATTCTTAACCTAATGCGCGGCACTGGAATCAAAGGGCTGCATGGAATAATGGCAAAGAACGGCAATATCATTCGTCCGCTTCTCGGGTGCAGCAAACAGGAAATTATCGACTACCTGCAAAATATAGGCGAAGAGTTTGTAACAGACAGCAGTAACCTTAAAAATGACTATACAAGAAATAAAATCCGCCTCGAAATAATACCATTGATGCGCAAAATAAACCCGTCCATCTGTGCCACACTCGCCGAGACTGCCGAAAGAATAGCCGAGGCCGAAAAAGTGTACGACAAGGGCATTTGCGAAGGAAAGGCACACATACTCATCAACAATGGCATTAACATAGACAGGCTGCTTGAAGAACCGTCCCCCCTTGCTCTTCTGCACGAAACGTTACACCCTTTGGGATTCAACAGCACACAATGCGAAAAGATTCTGCTTAACATAAAGAGCGGGGAAAGTGGAAAGATATACAACAGCCACACACACTCCGTAAGCAGAAACCGCAACAGATTGCTGATATTGCCGACAGAGGCAAACAACCCCGCAACCGTAAACGAGGAACTTATCATAGGCAACAAAGTTACCACCGACTGCGGCGAAATTACAATGGAAAAACTATCATTCGACGGAGTTATTGCGAAAAGCAGAAACACAGCCATGCTCGACTGCGAAAAGATAAAATTTCCACTCAGGCTGCGCAACATAAAAGCCGGCGACCGATTCCGACCCTACGGCATGCGCGGCAGCAAACTTGTGAGCGACTATCTTACCGACTGCAAAAAGTCTCTTCACGAAAAAAGGCAGCAGCTTGTTGTCACTGACGACAACGATACTGTTGTCTGGCTTGTAGGCGAAAGAATAGCCGCCCCGTATGCAGTTGGCACAGGGACGGCTCATATTATAAAACTTACATGGGAACCGGAGTAGCCAATGTTTGTTTTATCTTTTATTATGGTGCTTGAGGTAATTTTTGCAATGAGCCTATCAATGAAGATAATCCTCAAACACCATAATATAAACACACAGCCTTATATCGAACAGACGTTAGCTATTTCTCTAACTCCTTCAGCGTGGCAGCAGCATTGGGGTGTCCCAACGTCACAGCCTTGGAAAGATTATCCTTTGCCGACACCTTATCACCCTTAAGCATCTGACAACGCGCCAGCAGATAGTAAGCATCGGGATTATCGGGTGCCACTTTTACAGCTGTTTCGAGCACGGGAACAGCCTCATCTATCAAATTCACCCTGTAACACACACGCCCTTTCTCGAGCAAGAAAAGTATATTCTCGGGCTCCAAACGCAGGGCAACATCAATGTCGGCAAGAGCCAACCTGTACATTTTACCATTATACTCGGCCTGTTCGCGAAGATAGTAAAAATTGGCATTGACCCGACCATTAAGAATATTTGCATAAACATTATAGTCGAGTACAGCCTCGCGGTAACGTCCGGCGCGATATTTAATCAATCCGCGATTAAGAATGTACGGAGCCATGGGCGCAACAGGCACATGACCGAACGTGGCAATGGCACTATCCTGATAAAGAATGGCAGCATCGCTGTCACCAAGAATCTCTTTACAATTTGCCGCAAGCACATAAAGTTCGGCATTGCAAAGGTTGGTCAATGTTAATGAAGAGTAACAATCAAACGCAGCGGCAAAATCTCGTTTCGTATATAGAATATTACCTTTGAGACGAGTATAAAGAGGCTGTTTTTCAATATCCAGCGCCTTGTCCACATAAAGCAACGCCGAGTCGAGGGCAAAGATGGTGTTTGCCGCAGAGTCGCTGTAAAGTTTATGTGCATAGATTGTATTTGCCTTGTGATAATATGCCTCGTCGAGTTTTTCGGCAAGAGCAAACGCACGCCCCCACTCTTCTGTGGCTGCTTGATATTTTTTTACCCTCACAGCATTGTACTCGGCCAAATAGAGATGTCCATGATGACTTTGAGGGAACTGCTCTATAAAGCCATCGAGCATCTGTTTGTAGGCCGCACTGTCCGACGAGAAAGACTGCAACAATAGAGCCGACAAAGCCTCATCTTCATTCTCGGGAAGTGCTTTTTTGATACCTATTCGCATAAAGCGGCCGCTATTATAATCCTTGGCCTTTATAGAAAGAGACTTTACAAAATTTGCGGCAAGAGCATAACTGCGCAATGTATCGTCATCAACAACAGGCTGAACAATAGCCACAAGCTCGCCAACATCATTTACCAAAGGCGCAGAAACATACTTTTCGTTCGACGGCAATTTAAGCGTATAATAAAGATGCGAGCCGCTTATCGTATCAACATCCTCGACAACAGCAGCCTCTATCGCTCCACTCTTTTTAGCACCATAAGACACCATGTGGAGCACATCGCCGTTGCCTGCCGGACGCGACGAAAATTCCAAAGCCTTAAGTTTCTTGTCCGAGACGACAGAAAGACGTATGCAATCGTACGTTTCATCGGCACCAAGCACCTTGATGACAGGACGCACCACCCCACGATTATCAATGGCAACAGCACTGTCGCCATCAATGAAAAGTGAGTACGAAGAGTATAATTCCCCTGCTGCATTCACAAAAACACCCAATCCGCTGCGCAACAGTTCACCATTCTTGTAAACAAGGACGCTCGCCACCGAATTGCGAACAATGGCCACCTTTTTGGGAGGCTTGGAGTAGCCCATGACTACCGCCAACACAAATATAATAAAAAGAAAAAAATTCTTCATATTCCCGACGAACGATTATTTATCATTAAGATGACGTTGGCGCACAGCCTCGTAAAGTATTACCGCCGTTGCCACCGACACATTAAGAGACTCTATCTTTCCATACTGGGGAATAGACACCCAGTCGTCGCACAAAGCAAGATGCTCCGATGGAATACCCGTATCCTCGGCACCCATCACCACACACACAGGCACATTAAAATCGCTCTGCGTATAGTTCATCTTTCCACGCTCTGTGGCACAAACAATGCGAAAACCACTCGCCTTGAGATATTTTATAGTCTCGGTGATATTTTTTTCGCGGCACACAGGAAGTGTATGCAAGGCACCGGCCGAAGTCTTTACAGCATCGGCATTAACCGTCACACTGCCATGCGAAGGAATTATTATGGCATCCACTCCGGCACACTCGCAAGTACGAGCAATAGAACCGAAGTTGCGCACGTCGGTAATACCGTCGAGCAGCACAAGAAGCGGGTC
>CAZXIQ010000010.1:0-16438 GCA_964640785.1 uncultured Bacteroidaceae bacterium
AAAGGTAACGGATATATAACTTATCCCGATGCCGAAGAGACCATTCTTTCTTACAACAAGACAAAAAGGCCGCCGGTAACGCGCGGGCAAGCTGTGAACAGACCAATGGCAAGAATAGACGAACATAATGGAGGAATTTCCGATTGGTACGATAAAAACAGTATTATAAGCACATATTTTCGTGTGGAAAAACCCGGAAAGATGGAGCTTAAAATGGTTGCAAAAGGAAACTCTACAATAACAGTCACCTGTTTAGGTAAAAAGAAAAAGATAAAATTATCGTCCGACGAGCCTCAAACATATTATATAGGAAAATATAATGTTAAAAAGCCCGGGCATATAAAATTGGATATACAGGGTAAAAAATGCGATGCCGATGGCAGTTTCGGTAACGTTTACGAAATTATAGCCGATGGGGAGCTGGGCGAACTTGCATATATACGCAAGAATTACCACCCACACTTTGGCCGCAGAGGTCCATCGGTGCATCTTAACTACAAATTGCCCAAAGATAAGACAATAGAGTGGTTCTACAATGAAGTTACAGTTCCCGAGGATTATGACAAAGTGAGCAGCTATTATATGGCATGTGGCTTTGGAGAGGGATATTTCGGCTTTCAAAATAATTCCCCCGATCGCAGAAAGGTCCTTTTTTCAGTATGGAGCCCATATGTAACCGATAATGCCAAAGAGATTCCCGATTCACTGCGCATAAAGCTGCTTAAGAAAGGCGAAACTGTAAAAGTGCAGGATTTTGGCGGTGAAGGTTCCGGAGGTCAAAGTTTCATGCCTTATGACTGGAAACCCGGAAACAAATATAAATTCCTCATGCGTGTGCATCCCGATGGAAAGGGTAGTACTGTGTACACAGCCTATTTTTGCGACGCAGCAGACGGAAAATGGCGTCTGATGGCATCTTTCTCTCGTCCGCAAACAGACACATGGTACAGAAATGCCCACTCTTTCCTCGAAAATTTCAATCCTGTGATGGGGTACAAGACTCGTCGTGCATATTATGACAATCAATGGGCATGTACTAAAGATGGAGAGTGGATTCCAATTACCGAGGCCGTGTTTACACATTGCGACACAGGAAGAAACGGTAAACGTCTCGACTATACAGGCGGTTGTGACGAGAATGGTTTTTATCTTATGATGGGTGGATTTTTCGACGATTATACAAAAGGGTATACACGTTTCCAACGTAAGAACGGAGTAGGGGAGAAGCCTACTGTTGATTTTAAAACACTTGATTAATTTTTTTATATAAAATACCATGAGACATTTGTTTACAACACTTATTGTGATGCTTTGCATGTCAGCATCATTACAAGCGCAGAGCTTTCCACAGGACAGCACTGTTTATCGTTTGGTTAATGCCGGAAGAACAAATGCAGTAATGACCGAAGATGTTGCTGCACATAATATCTATTGTGCCGATAAGGGTGGCGACGATTCATATAACCAGTTGTGGTTATTCAAAAAAAATGGTTCAGGATGGAATATTCAAAATGTTTTTACCGGACAATATGTTCAGAATCAGAATACCACATACGCACTTTTTACAACTGCTGCGACACCTGTTACATTGTATGTGTCCGAGAATAGCACAATTTCGGGAAAATACAATATAGTAAATAGTTCCGGTGGAAACTGGGGAATGCACTGTGACGCATCGTATAATGTTGTACCTTGGTATTCGGGCAGCGAGACACCCGGCGGTTCCGAGTGGATTTTAGAGAAGGTAGAAATAAGCATAGATGAATTTAATGAAGCTCGTAAGAAATATGATGAATTTAACGGTGTATTGAATAATAAGGACGAGATTATTGCAAACTTTACCCGATTCTTCGAAAATGATGAATGTACAACTCTTAAGAATGAGTATATATCCATGAGCGACGAAGAGCTTGAATCGGCAATGAGTGGTTGTGGCAGTACTCTTGTGGAAATAGCAAAAAAGATAAAGAACAATTCATGGGGTAATAGAGAAAAAGAGTTTCGTGTGCATACATACGAGCCTTATAGCAATCCCGACCATTGGGCCGAGATTATAAATACCAAAATGTACTCTTGGCTCAGCAATCCCACAGGTATTTATGCAAACACAGCCGATGTTGTGTATGTATTTGTTGGTAAGGAACCTAAAGAGGGTTCCACACTCGAAATTGATGCAATTTCAGGCAATAGCCACATAGGCACACGTACAGCACTTAAAAAAGGTATGAACATAATACCTGTTGCACGCGATGCACAATCATTATTTATAATTTATACTGCCGACACACGAAAAACCTATTCTTTGTCCGATTTTGAGTCGATTCCCATACATATAGAGGGTGGTGTAGTAAACGGATATTGGGATAAAGGCCGTCACAATGATGAGGACTGGGTGGATATTACCCGCAATCTTTCCACACATAAATATATGCTTGTCAAGGGTGAACATGTTCTTTTCTTCATGAACAAGCAGTATCTGACAGCCGATAATTGTTGCCGTAATACCATAAGCGATGCTATCGGATGGTGGGATAATATGGCTGTTTGGCAACAAGAACTTATGGGAATAGAGGATTATAAGCCCTCACATTTCAATAATAAATTGTGTGCGGTAACAACATCAACCGGTTACCAATCGGCGGGTAATTACACAACCAATTATGCCGAGACCTATATAAACAATCTTCTGCCGTATAAAAATGTAATGTCCAATGGCGACAATGCTTGGGGTCCTGCTCACGAAAATGGTCATGTTCATCAATATGCGATAAACATGATTGCATGTTCCGAAGTTAGTAACAACCTATTCTCCAATCGCACAATTTACGGTCTTGGAAAATATATGTCCCGCGGAGGAAAAATATCGGAAATAGCAGATGCTTACATGGGTAATATAGCATGGCCTGCGCGTGACGGAGGCCTTACATTGCGCATGTATTGGCAGTTGTATCTCTACTACCATGTAGCAGGAAATAATCCCGAATTTTACCCCACACTCTTTAAACTATTGCGTGAAGACCCAATGAAAAAGACAGCCGGAGGAACTGTGAACTATGGTCGTAAAGACCTGCTGCATTTTGTAAAGAAATGTTGCGAAGCATCCGGAGAGAACATGACAGATTTTTTCGAGGCTTGGGGTTTCTTCGTTCCAATGACAAGTGCGGAATTCGGCGATTATGGAACATACGTGCTTACATCCTCAAAATCCATGATAAAAGATGCAAAAGAGATAATTGCCAAATATCCCAAACGTGCCGGAGCCATCCAGTTTATTGAGGATAGAGTGTTACCTGTACCTCGTACCGATGGAGTAGAGGGTAATAAGCTCGCCAACGGCGTTGCAGTGGGCGAGGCCGGAGACGTCGGACATTATACATCTTTTGCTCCCGACTCTATGAATGTTGTTGCACAAGGGTATGTATATTCAAAAGCAGGTAAAAATATAGTTATTTCAAAAGGAAAAGGTGCAGTAGGTTTTAAAGTATACGACAGTGACAGCACACTTATTACTTTCAGTAACAAATATTCCATAATCTTGTCCGATGAAAATGCCACAAAAAATATATTTGTCACGGCTGTTGCAGCTAATGGCACGGAAACTGTCATAAAATCAAAGAATGAAGGTACCGAAGAAGAGCAGCTCGAGGCTTTGAACGATGCGCTTGCCTCGGCACAAATAATTCTGAATCTTAAAGACAGTGGTAATAAATATGTAGGTTATTATTACGAAAGTGCCCTTTTACAACTAATATCTTTGACAGACAGTTCGCGTGCGGCAATCGATAATAAAGACCAAAGTGTGCACACGTATGGCTATTGGGCTACACTGTTGGACAAAGAGATAAATTCCATATTATCACAAGGAAATGATATAAAAGTAAAAATATATTCCGGTAATTCTTATCAATTAGAGAATGTAAAATATCCCGGTTATACAATGTATTACAATTCGGGTTCGGTTATTTGTAAACCCGGAACAAATTCTCCAAAGTCGCGCAGTTTCACTTTTGTCACAACAAACAAGAGTAACGAATATTATATAACCGGTAACGGTTATTACATCAACAACGTTGCTACAAGTACTTTGACAACAATGAAAGGTACATCTAAAAATACAGCAGTGAAGTTTACGATTGGCGAGGTTGGTAATGCAAAATATTATATCTGTAAGACAGGCGATAATATGAATTCTTTGCATTGCGACGCATCGAAAAATGTGGTAGGGTGGAGCACTACGGCCGATGCCTCACATTGGAAAATTGTTGCAGTAGATCAGAAAAAAGAGAAAGCAGACGCAGAAGCACTCAATCAGCTTATAGATGAAGCAACCTCTGTGTACAATCTTATTGTCGATACATTGAACACAGAAACAATATCTTTCAACAAAGGTATCGAGGTTATAAGTGAGACACTTGCCGATGATGTTACAACAATGATGCAGTTGGTTGCAGAATCTGAAAATGTAATTTCCAAAAAGTATTACAACGAGTGTCCTGCGCTTATAGAAAAACTTACAGCTATAATTGCTGTTGTAAACTCCGGTTACACAGTTTCAACAGGCATCGGCGATGTTCTTTTCGATGAAGAAACCTCTGTTATTTACGATGTTCGCGGTCGCAAGGTTAATAACATAACCTCTTCCGGAATATATATTATTGATGGCAAGAAAGTTTATATAAAATAAAATTATGAGAAAAGTATTAAGTTCACTCTTTTTGTTTTTTATTTCTGTATTGTTTGTTCAGGCAGAAGAGTTTCCCGAAGATGGTGCAATTTACCGTCTGACAAACACAGAGAGAAATAATGCAGTGTTAGTTGAAAGTTATTTAACCAATCAACTTAATGGTGGTGGTGATAATTCCCTATGCAATGATTTATGGAAATTTACCAAAAGTGGTGAAGGATGGAATATACAGAATGTATTGACAGGTAATTACATTCAAATTCAAAGTAGTAATAGCAGTATATATTATACAGGAGAGACACCGGCTGTTTTATATGTAACAAGAAACAATTCTTTTACCAATGAGTGTTACAATATAGTAAATGAAAAAAATGGTAAATGGGGTATTCATTGCAGAACGGATAATTTCATAGTATCATATATCTCTGCATCAGGTAAGTCCGAAGGTTCCGAATGGACATATAAAAAGGTTGATGTTTCCGACGAAACAGTTGTTGCTGCACGTAAAAAAGTAGAACAAATTCGTAATGTATATTTCAACCAAGAGCGAGTGAGTGAAATTTACATGAAACACTTCGAAGATGATGCTTGCACTCGTCTTCGAAGTGAGTATCTGTCTATGAGTGACGAAGAGCTTGCAGCGTCAATGGATAGTTGTGGCGACGAACTTATAGCTGTTGCTCAGAAAATAAAAAATAACTCTTGGGAAAAACGTGAAAAAGAGTATCGTGTAAGCACATATGGTCCTTATAGCAATCCTGAAGCTTGGGATGATATACTGATTACTCACACATATTCATGGCTCAGTAATCCCACAGGTATTTGTGCAACAACCGGAGATGTACTTTATATATTTGTAGGTAAAGAGCCTAAGGCCGGTTCTAAATTAGAGATTGATGCCATTACTAAAAATTATGCTGTCGGAGTGCGTACTGAACTTAAAAAAGGACTTAATATAATTCCTGTAACGCACAAAGAGCAGAGCTATTTTATTCTTTACACGGCCGATACACATAAAAATTACGTTCTTGCCGATTTTGACTCGATTCCTATTCACATAGAGGGTGGTTATGTAAACTGTTACTGGGATAAGAAACGTCACAATGATGACGATTGGGTCGATATTACCCGTAATCATGCTAAACATGATTACATATTTGTAAAGGGTGATAAAATGATGTATTTCATGAAACGTTCGGCTATTACAGCCTACAATGTATGCCCTAATACCATCAGTGATGCTATTGGTTGGTGGGATCAAATGGTAAGTTGGCAACATGAAATAATGGGATTGGATGAATATTATCCTTCTCAATTCAATAATATGTTATGTGGTGTTACTTCCGAGGACGGTTTTATGTCTGCCGGTGCTTACAATCAACATTTTTCCGAAGGTACACTTCACGAAATTCTTCCATTTAAAAAAATAATGGAGACAAGCGGTTATTGTTGGGGACCTTCTCACGAAGTGGGTCATGCCAATCAAGGAGCAATAAATATGATTGCATGTTCCGAGACAAGCAATAATCTTTTTTCCAACATAAGTGTATTTAACTTAGGTAAATTTGCTACATGGGGTGAAGGCATTTCCACTTTGGCTGATTATTACGAGAATAAAGTAGCTTGGACTTTACAAGATATCGGTATAAAGATGCGTATGTATTTCCAACTTTATCTTTATTACCATGTAGCAGGTAACAATCCTCAGTTCTATCCTACTCTTTATAAACTGTTGCGTAAAGATCCTCTTCAAAAACAAGCAGGTGGTTATCATAATTATGGCCGTAACGATTTATTGCATTTTGCCGAGAAATGTTGTGAGGCCTCGGGAGAAGACATGACAGATTTCTTTGAAGCATGGGGGTTCTTTGTTCCTATGTCTAATATCACTGTTGGCGACTATGGTTCGTGGACAATAAGTTCTACGGAACGAATGATTAAGGATACAAAGAAAAAAATGGCTAAATATCCTAAGCGCAGTGGAGCTATACAGTTTATAAGAAGACCGAGCTGCTTATTCGCCTCGTACCGATGGTGGTGAAGGGTATAAACTTGAATATGTTCCCGGTAAATTTGGTGAAACAGGACAGTATACAGCCTATCTTTCCGATTCTATAAACTTTACCGCAAGTGGTTATGTATATACAAAATCGGGTAATAAACTTACAGTTTCTAAAGGTAAGCACGCAGTAGGTTTCAAGGTATACGACAGCGATAGTGTTCTTCAGACATTCTTTAATTCATATTCGGTAGAGCTACCCGATGAAATTGCTGCCAAGGAACTTATAATCGTAGCAGTATCGGCTAATGGTACCGAGGTTGAGGTAAAAGACAAAAAGAATGGCAACGAAGAAGAACAATTAGAGGCATTGAAAGAGTCTGTTCAATTTGCAGAATCCATTCTTAAACTAAAGGATAGTGGTAATAAATATGTAGGGTATTACTTCGAGAGTGCGCTCGTTAATCTTATTTCCATAATCGATAGTGTTGAAGTAGTTATAGAGAATAAAGACCAAAGTGTATACACTTACGGTGAGTGGGCAGGTATTATCGAAAAAGAGATTTCTAATATATTATCCAATGATGATAATCGTGTAAAAATACAATCGGGTAACACATATCAGTTGTATAATATAGCATATTCAAATTATTCGATGTATTGCGAGTCGGGTAAACTTACTTGTAAATCAGGTTCCACAACTCCAAAGTCGCGACGTTTCACTTTTACTTCAACAGGAAAAGAGAATGAGTACTATATTTCTAATAATGGAAAATACATAAACTTTATAGGAAAAAGTCAGCAGGTAACAGCTACCACTGCCAAAAAATCCGAAGCTGTTAAGTTTACTGTAATTAATGATGGTATTCAACACTCTATATACAAGACCGGTAATACAGAACTTGGATTACATAGTAGCCAACAGTATGTTATTGTTGGTTGGAATCATGATGAGAATCCATCACTATGGCGTCTTGTGGCTACCGACATTAAAAAAGAAAAAGCCGATGAAAAAGAACTTAAAGCTCTTATCAGTAAGGCCGATTCCATTTACAGTCTTATTGTCGATACATTGAACACAGAAACAATATCTTTCAATAAAGGTATCGAGGTTATAAGTGAGACACTTGCCGATGATGTTACAACAATGATGCAGTTGGTTGCAGAATCTGAAAATGTAATTTCCAAAAAGTATTACAACGAGTGTCCTGCGCTCATAGAAAAACTTACAGCTATAATTGCTGTTGTAAAATCCGGTTACACAGTTTCAACAGGCATCAATGGTGTTGTTTATGATGAAGAAAACTCTGTTATTTACGATGTTCGCGGTCGCAGGGTTAATAACATAACCTCTTCCGGAATATATATTATTGATGGCAAGAAAGTTTATATAAAATAGATATGAAAAAGTATTTTTATCAATTAGTTTTAATGCTTGCAATAGCACTTCCGTTGCAAGCACAGAATTTTCCCGAAGATGGTGTTGTTTATCGTTTGGTAAACACGTATAGAGACAATGCAATGTTGGCCGAGGATTACGGAATGAATAAATTGTATTGTATGTCAAAAGCAGATGGTGATTGCCGTCAATTATGGAAGTTCACTAAGAGTGGTGAAGGATGGAATATACAGAATATTTTCACCGGCCGCTATGTGCAGAACGAAGAGAACAACGGCAGTAGATTTGCAACAGCTGTGACACCCGCTGTTTTGTATGTGTCACAAAACAAAGGCTTCAGCATTGAGTGTTACAATATAGTAAACACTCCCGGAGCTACATGGGGAGTGCATTGTGCAGGTGACTACAATGTGGTTCCTTGGCATTCGGCAGTAGACAGATTCGAAGGTTCGGAGTGGACTTATGAAAAGGTTGAAATTTCCGATGATGAGATTGCTGCCGCACGTGCAAAATACAACATATTTAACGATGTAAGAGATAACAAGGACAGTGTCGAGGTTATCTTGTCAAAGTATTTCGAGGATGAATCTTGTTCGGCTCTTAAAAGTGAGTATCAGTCGATGAGTGACGATGAATTTAAGGCTGCTTTAACAGGTTGTGGTGAGGTTATTACAAATATGGCGCTGAAGGTTAAAAACAATACATGGGCTGCTCGCGAAAAAGAGTTCCGCGTGCATACTTACGAGCCTTACAGTAATCCCGACCATTGGACAAGTATTCTTATGATTAGTCCTTATTCTTGCTTGAATAATCCCACAGGTATTTGTGGTAGCGATGGAGATATTCTCTATATTTTTGTGGGCAAGGAACCTAAAGAGGGTTCAACACTTCAGTTGGATGCTGTTTCGGGAAACAGTCCTTTCGGTATAAAAACAGAGCTTAAGAAAGGCTTGAATATGATTCCCATTGTTCGCAACGACCAGACTTTCTTTATTAGCTATGTTGCCGATACAAGAAGGGATAAAGTTCTTGCCGATTTTGACTCGATTCCCATTCACATTGAAGGTGGTTATGTAAACGGTTATTGGGATAAAAGCCGTCACAATGATGAGGACTGGGTGGATATTACCCGCAACTTTGCAAAGCATAGATATATGTATGTAAAGGGTGAGCGTGAGGCATTTTTCATGGAGCTCGAGTATATGATAAAAGATAACTGCTGTCCCGATAGTATCAGCGATGCAATAGGATGGTGGGATAATATGGTAAAATGGCAACACGAGATTATGGGAATAGAAGAGTATTATCCTTCGCGTTTCAATAACAGATTGTGTGCCGTCTCTATTACCGATGGTTTTCAGGCTGCAGGTGCCTACGAAACTTTCCATGTTCGTACAATCCTTACCAATATTCTTCCCTTTAGAAATGCCATGAAAAACAGTGACAATGCTTGGGGACCGGCTCACGAAAATGGCCACATTCATCAGGCTGCCATAAACATGATTCGTTGCGGTGAGGTTAGTAATAACCTATTCTCAAATGTGGTTACTCACAAACTTGGCAAGTTTGTTACTTGGGGAACTCCGAATGCTGATATTGTAAAGGATTTTGAGAATAATGTACCTTGGACTCTTCGCAATATTGGTATTATGATGCGTATGTATTTCCAGCTTTATCTCTACTATCATGCAGCCGGAAATAATCCTCAGTTCTATCCTACACTTTTCAAACTTCTTCGTGAAGACCCGCTTGAAAAAGCATCGGGTGATGAAACACAAAACAGTGGACGTAAGGACCTTTTGAAATTTGCCGAAAAATGTTCCGAGGCTGCCGGTGAAGATTTAACAGACTTCTTCGAGGCTCATGGTTTCTTTGTTCCTATGATTAACGTAACTATCGGTGACTATGGTTCGTATACCATAAACTCTACCGAGAGAATGATTAAGGATACAAAGAAAAAGTTGGCCAAATATCCCAAACGTGCCGGAGCCATCCAGTTTATTGAGGATAGAATAAACCCTGTTCGTACCGATGGTGGCGAGGGTCTCAAGCTCGAATATACTCCCGGTAGATATGGTGATGTTGGTCAGTATACAGCCTTTTCTCCCGATTCTATGAATGTTGTTGCCACTGGTTATGTTTATAGTAAGACCGGTAAGAATATAACTATTTCAAAGGGTAGCGGCGCAGTAGGCTTTAAAGTTTACGATAGTAGCAAAGTGCTTCATACATTCTCTAATTTCTATAAGATAGAGATTTCCGATAAGTTAGCCGATGAAGATATTATAGTTGTAGCTGTGTCGGCCAACGGCAGTGAAACAGTTGTAGAGAATAAGTGCAATGGTAGCGAAGAAGAACAGTTCGAGGCTCTTGGCGATGCACTTGTTTCGGCAGAGTCTGTTCTTAAATTCAAGGATAAGAATAATAAATATGTAGGATATTATTACGAGAGTGCACTTCTCGAACTTATTGCTCTTGTAGAAGGTGCGCAAGTTGCATACGACAATAAAGATCAGAGTGAGCGTTTGTATGGCGAATGGGCGATTGCTATCGATAAAGAGGTTTCAAAAGTTATTGCCAATGGTGACAATAACAGAGTGAAAATACAGTCGGGTAACAGCTATCAGCTCTACAATGTAAATTATCCTCAATATTCGATGTACTACGAGAATGGTAACATTGTTTGCAAGCAAGGTTCCACTACTCCAAAATCGCGTCGTTTCACACTCACTTCCACCGGTAATGATAATGAATTCTATGTATCTTCGAACGGTAAGTATATAAACTTATTACAGAAAGACAAACGTACAACTGCAACTACTACCAAAAAGGCCGAGGCTGTGAAACTTACTGTTGGTGAATATGACTTTGCACAATACTATCTGCATAAGAGTGGTGATAATACTGCTGCTTTACATTGCAGTTCGGAGCATGTTGTTGTAGGTTGGGATTACAATAATAAGCAATCTTTGTGGTCACTTGTAGCTGTCGATCTTAAGAAAGAGAATGCCGACGTTAATGCTTTGAAAGAGCTTATAAGCGAGGCTAATTCTGTATATGCTGTTGTTGTAGATACTGTTATCGGCGGTGTAATATCGTTTAACGAGAATATAGAGATTGTAAGTGAAACTCTTGCTGCCGATGTTGATTCCATGATGCAGTTGGTTGCAGAATCGGAAAATGTAATTTCCAAGAAATACTACAACGAGTGTCCTGCACTCATTGAAAAACTTACGGCTGTAATATCGGTTGTAAAATCCGGTTACACAGTTTCAACAGGCATCAATGGTGTTGTTTATGATGAAGAGAGTGCTGTTATTTACGATGCTCGCGGTCGCAGGGTCAAGAATATAACCTCTTCGGGAGTATATATTGTGAATGGTAAAAAAGTGTATGTAGAATAAAAAACTGTTAAGCTGTTCTATAAATATTATCGCACGAAAAAACGTGCGATAATATTTATAGAGTTATATGCGAAGGTTTTTGTTTATCTTCGCAGCCGAACAGAAAAATATCTTTATTATGAATTTTTTAAAAGTATTTATAGTCAGTATGTTATTTACGACAGCGGTTGCGTCGTGCGAAGATTCCGCTACTGTTGGTGGGAATGAAAAAAACAGTGTCATCGAGAATATCATGGCACGTCGCAGTATACGCAAGTATAAGCCCGGGACAGTTGATAGGGATACGATGAAAATAATTCTCGAGTGTGGTATTAATGCCCCCAATGGTCAGAATAAGCAGTTGTGGGAGGTACGTGTGGTCGATAATCCTGCTACAATGCAAGAGATTAAGGATATTATGGTGAAGGCTTACCCCGAGGAAGATGCAAAGAGAATTACAGGCTGTTTCCGTGGTGCTCCTGTAATGACATTTATTGCCCGCGACCTGTCGTACGATTTTTCGGCTTACGATTGTGGTCTTTTGGCCGAGAATATGATGCTCTCTGCAACGTCGTTGGGTGTAGGTTCCATCTGTCTGGGTAGTCCTGTACGTTTGATAAATGATAATCCTGCGTGTGCTCCTATTTTCGAGAAGTTGGGTTTCAGCGAGGGTTACGAACTTGCTCTTTGTGTAGGTTTCGGTTATGCTGATGAGGCTCCCGATGCAAAGCCCCGAAATTGGGATAAGGTAAAGTTCGTTGATTGATATTATTTATTATCCATACTAAAAGAGGGCAACCATTTTTCTTTTGGTTGCCCTCTTTTAGTATGGATAACTTATTATATTTTCATTAATTTTCCATCTTGCACTGTTATTCGGTAGCTGTTGCCTTTTTTTGTATTAAATGATAAAGTACTTGTTCCGTATCTCAAATTGCAGCGTGAACCGTTTTTAGAGCTTATTACAGCCTCTTTCAGTTTGCCCTCGCTCCATATTATTTCTACATCGAATCCTCCCTTGGCACAGATTCCTGCGATGCGTCCCTCACTCCATGCGTCGGGTAGGGCCGGTAACAAGTGTATGAAGTTCATATGGCTCTGCATGAGCATTTCTGTGATGCCTGCCGTTCCTCCGAAGTTACCATCTATCTGGAAGGGTGCGTGTGTGTCCCATAGATTGTCGAGTGTTCCGTTTTTCAGCAGGTTGCCAAAGAGGGTGTAGGCGTGGTTGCCGTCGTGCAGACGTGCCCATTGGTTCAGTTTCCACCCCATGCTCCAGCCTGTTGCGCCGTCGCCTCTGTGCACAAGCACCACTTTCGATGCTTCGGCAAGTTCGGGGGTGGTTACAGGTGATATTGTGTGTCCCGGGTGAAGGCCGAATAGATGGTTCACGTGACGATGCTGGTCTTTGGGGTCGTCAATATCTTTGCTCCATTCCAAAAGCTGTCCGTAGCGGCCTATTTTGTATGGTACGAGGTTTGCAAGTACATTGTTCCACTCTCGACGCAATTTGCTGTCTACGCCCAATATTTTGCTTGCTTCTATGGCGTCGAGGAGTATTTCGCGTATTACTGCGTGTACGAATGTTGCTCCTTGGTCTATGGGGCCATGTTCGGGCGAGGTTGATGGTGCTGCCGTGTATGTGCCGTCGTCGCGTTTCCACAGATAGTCCACTGCGAATATTGCGCTGCTTTTTATTATTTCGTAGCCAGTCTCTTTAAGGAATTTTTTGTCACGGGTGTAGTCGTAGTAGTCCCATACATGTGTTGCCAACCAAGGTCCGGCCATGGGGTTGAAGTTCCACGACATGTCGTAACTGCTGAAAGGTGATGTGTAGCCGAATATGTTTCCCGAAATTCCGGCTGTCCAGCCTCGTGCCCCGTAGTATGCTTTTGCGGTGACTGCTCCGGGTTTAAGCAATGTTTTTATAAAATCTATAAGCGGCAGCATACACTCTGTCAGGTTTGTGGTGCATGCCGGCCAATAGTTCATTTGTATGTTTATGTTGTTGTGATAATCGACGTGCCACGGACCATCGACATTGTTGTGCCACATACCTTGCAGGTTAGCGGGCATGTTACCCGGTCGCGAGCTTGCTATCAGCAAGTATCGTCCGAACTGATAATATAGTTTCTCAAGTCCGTAGTCGGCTTTTCCTTGGCGGTAACGTGCAAGGCGTTTGGGGGTGGACAGGTCGTTTACTCCGGGGTATTCGAGGGTCATAGGTGCGTTGGGGTTAAGCTCCAACTGAACGCGACCGAAGAGTGATATATAATCGGCATAATGTTCGGCAAACAGTTTTTCGTAGCCTTTTTCTTTTGCCTCTTTCATCCAGCCGGCTGTTGTTTCGTCGGGGTTTACGCCCACGTATGCTTGCGGGTCGTTAAAGTCGGGGTCGAAGTTTATCTTATAGTCTGTGTCGGCCGTAATGTAGAATATTACTTCATCGGCTCCTGATATATGAATTTTACCATCTTTTACGGTCGATGTACCGCCTTTGCATTCACTTTCTATGCGAATGGTGTATTTCATACTGTTGTTGTCAAGCGTAGCTTTGTATGTGAGTCCTGTGTTGCCGTTTGGTTGTATGTTGCCTTCGGACACAGGGTTGGGAGCGTAGCTGAACACTAAATTCTGTTTGCCGGGCTTGTCGGCGCTGTATCGCATTATCAGCATGTTTGCCGGGTACGAGGCAAAATATTTACGAGTGAAATTTATGTTGTCCTTTTCGTATTGTATAATGGCCAAGGCCGAGTCGAGTGAGAGTGTGCGTTTGTAGTCGCCCATTCCCACAAGGCTGTGTCCCGTTTCTATATAAAATTCGCCCATTGTGGTGAAGTTTCCGAAACGGAAGGGTTTTTCACCGTTATATTCATACGATGCTGTGCTGTTGAAATTTTCACGCGTCAGCTTTGCGGCTTTCTCGTCGTCTCCATCTTTGAATGCCTGACGTATATCTTTCAGCAGGTGTGCCGAATTTTTATTTACGTCCCAATAGTATTTTGCTCCTTTTGAGGTGTTGGGGCCGCCGCGCCACAAGGTTTTTTCGTTGAATGTTATTCTCTCGGCTTCTACCGAACCAAGAATATTGGCTCCTATATTACCATTGCCTATGGGCAGTGATTGTGACTCCCATTCGCTGTCGTAATTGTAGTTGGCTCCTCCTGCATTTTCGGGCTTGCCTTTTCCTTGCCACAGGTCGGGACGACCACCGTACCATACGGCGCGTCCCTTGAGGCTTGTAGGTTGGTCGAACCACACTGATAGTCCGTGTGTGTAATCTGTTTGTGCTTGTATGCTTAGGCTTGCAAGCAGTGTTGCTATGATTATTCTTGCTTTTTTCATCTTACGTTTCTTATTATTACTTTCTTTTTGTTTATAATGTAAATTCCCGGTGATGTTATTTTTTCTATTTTGCGTCCTGTAAGGTCGTAAATATTTTCATCTTCTGTGTCGCTGTCTACATTTTTAATACCTGTTGTTTCGTCGTAGACAAGGGTTATTGTACTTGCTGTGTTTGTGCTTCCGGGCAGTGCTTTTATGTTTATTTCGAACGGTGCCAATACTCCTGCCAATGTTGCTTTGTTGTATTTGCTGCTACCCTGTATGTATGTACCTATTTTGTAGTTTGTGCCGGTGTATGATGCAAGCAGGTAATCGGTTGTCAGCTCCTCTTTTGTGCTTACTTCAACCGTGACGTTTGTTGCTGTTGCGGTTATGCTCTCTCCGCCGGTAACGACAAACATTGGTGTGTTTTTTACAAATTCGGTGTATGCAAGTGTCAAGGTGCTTACTCCGTCTGTTTTTCCAAACTCGGCAGGTGCTGCTGTCGTCAGTTTGTTTTCAGGTGTAAAGGGCAGCACTATTGGTCTTATATTTTCACTATCGCTGTTTATGTCGTGGTACATTACTTTTTCTGCCGTAAACGCTTCGGGAATGTAGTATGGAGCATAGGGGTTGATGTCAAGTAGTTTGCAGAATCCGTTTTTGCTTATCTCGTTTTTGCCTTTGGAAACTTCATTGTCGTCAAGGTTTGTGTAGAATACAATGTTGTTCGGGAATGTAAGGTTCTCCTTGCATTTGTTTATCCATTCTTTTGTGTATGTCGAGTTTTTCAGGTCTACAAATGTTGTATTGGAGCCGTTGGCAATAAACATGGTATTGTCGTCTGCATACTCTTTTCCATATATTTTTCTTCCAAAAGTTTCACCGTCGGTGCTTGCAAGTATTGCATTGTCGCTTTCAAATGCTTTTTCCAATTTGTAGTAGTTTGCTTTTGCGTTCATCTTGGGGTAGTTACCCGAGCCGTAGATGTAGTGATTGTTGTTACCGATGGTAAAAGCAAGGTTGGTTGTGTCGAGCTGCAATGTGTAGGGCACTGCTTCGCTTCCTCCCATCGCCTCTATGTTCGACGAGCCGAAAAGTGCGCATCCGCTCCCTGCATTGAATATGTAATATTCATTTTCGTTGCCTGTGGGGATGAATGCCCATAGCATGTAGTCGTCTGCCTCGTTTGTGGAGCTTTCGACGTGTGTTATGTAGTTCAGGTATCTTTTTGCCGAACGTTCCACTGTAAGATATTTGTTATTTTCTTTGTATTGTATGTAGTACCATGTTATTCCATTGTTTATGTTGCTTGATGGATATTGTGGTATTACTGCGTATGCTGCCGTAACTGCATTTATCGTTGCTTGAAGTTTTTCGATTGCTGTTTCGTAGTCTTCGGTGAATTTGTTGTCGAGTATGTTTACGGCATTTTCATTTTCCTTGATTAGTTCTTTGACAAGGTCTATAAGGTTGTTGTTTTTTATTAATATACCTTTGTTTATCACATAGTTGCCGTTGGCAAGTTCTTTACTGTCGAGTATTTCATTTATAATGCTGTCGGCTGTTGCTATTGTCGAGTTGAGCAGTTTGCTTTCATAGGATGATTGGTTCTCTTCTGTTATTTTTATTATCCACCAACTATCTTG
>CAZXIQ010000011.1:0-16438 GCA_964640785.1 uncultured Bacteroidaceae bacterium
ACTGTACAAGCAGTTTGCTTATTTTTTCTGTGCCAAGCTCTGTGGGAATACCTTTTGATGATATATTGCTCATGTCCGATGTTTAAAATTTAAACAGCTTTTTAATAATTATAAAATAAATATTTTGCATGGCGAGTGTAGCCTATTTTCGCAAAATTTATTTTGCAAAGATATTAAAATCGTCGAAAATAGCTATCTTCGCAAAGAAAAAACAATGAAACATAAGAAAAATGTTCAAGATAAGAGTATTGTTAGGAATGAGCGGTGGAGTCGATAGCACTGCGGCGTGCAACATGTTGCTATCCTGTGGTTACGACGTAGTGGGGCTTACATTGCTGACGTGCGACCTTTCGCAAAGGGCTGCCGAAGAGGCTGCTGCTCTTGCTGCGCGTTTCGGGATAGAGCATCATGTGGTTGATGTACGTGAACGTTTCAAAAAAACAGTCATCGACCCTTTTGTACGCTCCTATCTTGCCGGGTACACCCCTAATCCTTGTGTCGATTGTAACCCTACAATGAAATTTAAGGTGCTGATGGAGTGGGCCGACAAGCTCGGTTGCGAGAAAATTGCAACGGGACACTATGCGCGCATCGTGCATTGTGGCGGCTGTTTTTTTGTACGTGCCGGTGTCGATGCGAAAAAAGACCAGAGCTATTTTCTGTGGCGTTTGACGCAGCAGCAGTTGTCTCACACGCTTTTCCCTTTGGGTGAATGGACGAAAGATGATGTTCGTCGTCATCTTCAAGAGGCTGGGCTTGTCGAGAAGGCCAAGGATGGCGAGAGTATGGAAATTTGTTTTTTCACAGGTGATTATCGCGATTTTCTGCGTAGTTCGGTGCCCGACGTCGATAGTGTCATAAAATCGGGTTTTTTTGTCGATGCCGCCGGGCGTAAATTGGGTGAGCATAAGGGTTATCCTTTTTATACGATTGGGCAGCGCAAGGGGTTGAACATTGCCTTGGGGCATCCGGCGTATGTGCTTAAGATTAACCCGCAGAAAAATACTGTAATGTTGGGCGAGGCGTCGCAGTTGCTGACACGTTACATGCTTGTTGATACTCCCGAATGGGTGCAGGGCGTGCCCGATGGTGGAGTTTCGGTGCGCATACGTTATCGCAGTCGTCCTGTTGCCTGCAAGGTGTTGCGCGAACTTTCCGACGAAAAATGGCTCGTGCGTTTCGACGAGCCTGTGTCGGCGGTTACCCCCGGGCAGTCGGCGGTTTTTTATAGTGGCGACGTTGTTGTCGGCGGGGCATATATTTCTCAGCAACGTGGTATTAATCAATGGATAGACGAAGAGAATGATAATGAATAGTGAAAATCCTCTCTCGCTTTCTCGCCTAAACGGAATGATACGTTCGGCGATAGAGCAACAGTTGCCTTCGCGTTACTGGGTGACGGGCGAGCTTTCCGAGGTGCGTGCAACATCTGTCGGGCACTGTTACATTGAGCTTGTCGAGCGCGACGAGACTACCGGGGAAATATCGGCAAAGGCTCGCGGAACAATATGGTCGCGGGTCTATTCGTTGTTGCGTCCTTACTTTTTGGAGCAGACGGGACGCGAATTTTCCGTCGGGCTGAAAGTGCTGTTGCAGGTGAGCGTTAATTTTCACGAGGTTTACGGCTTTTCGCTCGATGTATGCGACATTGAACCGGCTTATACAATAGGTGACATGGCGCGCCAGCGTATGCTTGTGGTTCAACGCCTTACTGACGAGGGGGTTATAAACCTTAACAAAGAACTGCCTTTCCCATTGTTGCCCAAACGAGTGGCTGTAATTTCTTCGGCGTCTGCGGCGGGGTACGGTGATTTTTGCGACCAGCTTAACGGCAACCTTTATGGCTTTACATTCAAGGTGGCACTTTTTCAGTCGCCCATGCAGGGCAGCAAGGTCGAGGAAGGTATAATTTCGGCTCTCGACGCAATAGCCCGCGACTCGGAGATGTGGGATGTGGTGGTTATAATTCGCGGTGGTGGCGCGACGAGCGACCTTTCGTGTTTCGACACTTACGACCTTGCAAATAATTGTGCGCAGTTCCCTTTGCCCATTGTTACGGGCATAGGCCATCAGCGCGACGATACGTTGCTCGACATTGTTGCCCACACAAGGGTAAAAACTCCGACGGCTGCGGCCGAACTTCTGATACACTCTATGCTTGTGCAGGCCGATAAAATTGCCGGGTTCTGCCGCGCAATTCCCAAGGCTGTGTCGCGTCGCATAGCCGATGAACGTCGCAGGGTGGAAATGTTGGTGCAGCGTCTGCCTGTATCGGTGGCGATGTTGTTGCAGCAGCAGCGTCACAGGCTCGATATTTGGGAACAGCAACTGCAAGCCTCCTCGCCCGATAGAATCTTATCTATGGGCTATACTCTTACTTTGTGTGACGGTAGCATTGTAAGGTCGGCGGCACAGCTTCCCGCCGGTAGTGAAATTGTTACACGTTTCCACGACGGAGAGGTTGCAAGTACGGTAAAAAATAGAAAATAAAATAGCTTCTCTACCAAACAAAAGTGTAGTGCATCGGTACACTACACTTTTTTAATAGTATCTTATTGTTCAACTGCTTTTGGAACGAATCGTAGCGTGTATGACAGTTCCTCTGCACCTTGATAATTTCCCGGATAGGGTGCCTCGTAGTGAGGCAGACAGCAATCCGAAAAACAGCTGTTGTTACCTATTCCACGTTGCCAATAATCAAAATGGGCAAATAGCTGTGGGTGCATTTTCAAATCCGACCAGTGAAACTTTGTATAATGAGAATTATGGTTCCAATCAAGTTCATTGTAATGGGACAGCGAGAAAGATACCTGCCCTTCTGTGAGAATACATAAATCAACTTTCTTTTGCTGGTCTTTAAGTAATAATCGACGCAAATCCTGATGGTCGCCATATGTTTGTGGGTGGGTATTCTCGTCAATCATGTCATGTACGGTTGTCGAATATACTCCCAAATAAGAGCCTGTTTGTCGGTCTTTATAGTTGCTCCAAGGGCCTTTTGCATAATATTCTATATCTTCGAATCCCGGTGCAAACTGCATACCCATGCCTAAACGTCGCAAACCTCGGCGTTGCGGTTCGAATGATACTTTCATATCAACAACTCCATTGGGATATACAACATAATTAACTGCATAATTGGTTTTGTTTCCCGAGGCACTCATGGCTATTGTTGCTTTTCCATTCTTCTTTTTCAAAGGCTCGTTTATTTGATGATTTTCAATGCCGGTGGCGGCATAATCGTAACCTATTGTACCATCGCCGGGGTCTCGCAGTGCTTGCTTTCCTTCTGTGTCGTTATCTATACGGCGGAAGTCATTATATTCAGGGGCAGATGCAATAAGCTCTCGTCCCTCGTAGATATAACTTTCTATGGCTCCATTTTCATTAAATGCTACAGTGAAGTTCTTTCCAATAACCTTGTTGCCTTTTATTTTTAATTTTCCTTTGACATTAAGTGCTGGCAAGGATGAACGCTCTTTTATTATAAATTGCTCGTCGGCCAAGCGATATCCTTTTGTGGCCCAGGGTCGTTCTTCTTTCAGACATAATCCTACAAGTAATGTGTATTCTGCATCATCCGTAGGCTGTGTAGTATATGGAATAGACAATTGACGGCTCTGTAAAGCAGGAACATCAATATCCATCTTGCCTTCTTCTACCTCAATGCCATTTTTGGCTATTGAGTAAGAGAGATAAAATAGATCACTTAAATTATTAAACGGATATTTATTCTTGATAGTCAATTCGTTATCTTTAAGGTTGGAGAACTCTGCATATTGGTATACTTTTTTTACTTCGGTGAGCTTTGCAGTCCAACGGCGGTCGGCGGTTATAATGCCGTTATTTAAATAATTTCCTTGAAAGGACTTGTCGTTGTTCGTATGCGTTGTGAACCAAGGGTCGTAATCATAACCTCCTGTTAAATGATGGAATCCGTTTTTATCCCTCAATTCACCCGATTTTATATTTTGTGGGTTGTATATTGCCTGGTCCACCCAATCCCAAATACACGCGCCCACTACCGATGGACTGCTTTCTATGCTTTTCCAATAATCTATCAGGTTGCCAACGGCTTGCCCCATAGCATGAGCATATTCGCATATAAAAAATGGTTGTCCGTTACGTCCCTTTAGAAGACGTTGCAGCGAGCCGACACTTGTGTACATCTCTGAATACATATCAGATGCATCCTCTCCATGACAATGAATGAAACGATTGTCTAATTTGCGTACGGCATTATAGCAGTGATACATATTTTCGCCTCGTCCATTTTCGTTGCCTAATGACCAAAAAATAACACTCGGATGGTTGCGGTCACGCAATACCATTCTTACGTTACGATCAACAAAAGCCTTTGTCCATGTGGTGTCTTTTGTAAGCCCGTTGTTTCCATGACATTCCAAGTCAGCCTCGTCCATCACATATAATCCATAAGCGTCGAACATTGCATTCATCTTTTCGTGGCGTGGATAGTGGCTCGTACGAATAGTATTTACGTTGGCTTGTTTCATCAGACATATATCTTTAAGCATCGTTTCATTATCCATATAACGACCATAAATAGGGTGGGAGTCGTGCGCATTTACTCCTTTGAAGAAAATGCGCTTGCCATTGATTGTGAAATAGTGATTGTCGCCGGAATTAACAAATTGAATATTTCTGAATCCATATTTGGTGGCAAAAACCATCTCTTCCTTATTGTCTTGTAATTGGGTGATGATGATATCATAAAGATATGGGTTCTCGGCATTCCAGGGAGTGAGTCCTTTCAATGCTTCTGTTGTTAATGTAATATTTGCAGAGGTTCCTTCTATCTTTACATTCTGCTCACTTTTTGATATTAGCTGTCCATCTGCATCCAACAGCTCCATTCTAATGTTTTTTTCTTCCTTTTTACCCGAACGATTGGATATGTTGAATGTTACATTTAATTTACCCGAAGTGGCATCTGCACTCTGTTCGTTTACGGTTATGTAATGGTCTTGTATAAAAGTTTTAGGGGTGGCAAATAGGTATACATCACGATGAATACCGCTTAATCGCCACATATCCTGTCCTTCCAGATAGGAACCGTCGCACCAACGATAAACTCGGACAGAAATTTGGTTTTTTCCAGCTTTTACGTAATTGGTTAAGTCAAATTCTGCTACATTGTTTGCTCCTTGTGAATAGCCTACAAATTTTCCGTTTAGCCATACTACGCAACAGCTATACACGCCGTCGAAGTGAATAAAAACCTGCTTGTTGCTCCAGTCGGATGGTAGCTCGAATGTGCGTCGGTAAAAACCGGTGGCGTTGTGGTCTATAATGCCATGCTCTTCGTGCCCGCGCATGGCGTATGGTGGCTCGTTGAAGTGTGGGTAACCGGTGTTGTTGTAGGTAGGTAGATTGTATCTGCAATCCATCTCCCAGCTCATTGGCACGCGAATTTCATCCCATTGGCTGTCATCAAGGTCGGCAGCTTGCCATTCGCTGGGCGCAGGACCCTCCTTTGTGCCGGCAACCCATTTGAAATTCCATGTGCCATTAAGGTCCAAGGTCATAGCTTTTGTCGGGGACAGCCATGGCTGTTTGTAACGCGAATCGGCCATAAGTGCCGCGCGTGTGGCGTATGGAATGTATGTGGCATGACCATCTTCTTTATTTACCCCAAGTACATGTTGGTCGCTAATCCATTCTATTTGAAAATTTGGGGTACTAACCTTATTTTGTGCAGTGGTAATTGTTGTTAGTAATAAAATTAGCCCGATAAATAATATAATCCTTCTATTCATGATTTTATATTTTTTTTGTTGATAACATATTATCGTCGAGATTTTTTCGAGAGGTGTAATAGATATATTTTAATTTATCCTTTTTCTTGCATGTCTATGCATTTCATGTTTTGCTTCAATTGTTCTGCTGAGCTTGCTCCGACAAGTACAGATGTAACTCCATCTTGTTTGAGTACCCATCGCAAGGCTGCTTCGCTGGTTGATTGTCCCTGCGCGGCTGCTCCTTCTCTAAGTTTTAAAACAAATTCTTGCAATTCGGGGGTCAGACGGTCGCTGGTAAGAAAGTGCTCACGTGCCATTCGCGAATCTTTAGGAATGCCATTTAAATAGCGGTCTGTAAGAAGCCCTTGTGCCAAAGGAGAAAAGGCAATGAACCCTATTCCGTTATCCTTGCAAAATGATAATAGTCCTGTCTCAATATGTTTGCGGTCAATCATATTTAGCCGGCCTTGATAAATAAGCAGTGGCACGTTATTTTTATTGAGATATTCAACACCTACCTTTAATTGTTCAAGTGGCCAATTTGAAATTCCTATATAAAGTGCTTTCCCTTGTCGTACAATATCAACAAGTGCTTGTAATGTCTCTTCGAGAGGGGTTACGGGGGCTAATCGGTGGCTGTAAAAAAGATCGACATAATCGAGATGCATACGTTTGAGGCTCTGTTCTAAACTTGCGAACAGATATTTGCGTGACCCCCAATTCCCATAGGGGCCCGGCCACATATCATATCCGGCTTTTGTACTAATAAAAAGCTCGTCACGATAGGGCCTGAAATCATCGTTCATCAGATGCCCTAAGGTCTCCTCTGCGCTGCCGTAAGGGGGACCGTAGTTATTTGCAAGGTCAAAATGTGTTATGCCATGGTCGAACGCATAGTGTGTGATTGTGCGACAATTTTCGTACGAATCAATCCCACCGAAATTGTGCCAAAAGCCGAGACTTATTCGTGGAAGAAGTATGCCGCTTTGTCCACAGCGTGCATAAAGAGATGCCTCGTTGTCATAACGATGTAAATCGGCGTGGTATATATTTTTAAGTATCATAGTATAATGTGTTTTGGGTTTATATAATTCATATTTTACAAAGGCATGAAATTTTTATTTTATTTTGCGCCCCATAAGGTCGTAGCGCATAATCTTACCATTTATTTCTACTTCGCATATTATTTGGCCGTCAATTATTCGCAAGCGGGGCTTAGGGTTACCAGAGGATTGCGACGAAGGGTCATTTATTGTGTCATTGATGGCAGTTTGTATGTCGTGTGCAGGTGTCACGACTATTTTGTCAATATCCGGAGCTTTACCCTCGTCGTTGCCATAGATAATGGTATTTGAGCCGGCTTTAAGATGTACATAAATGGTCTTTATGGCTACGTATAACCCTTTGCTCTTGTCGTAGTCGTCACGAGTGTGGAATTCGCAATACTGTTTGTCGCCGTCGCTACCTACTTGTACGTAAGCGGTACGCTGTTCTTCGGGTATAAGATAATATAGAGTGAGAGCATATTTCCCATCCGTATCAACCTTTACATTGCGGAAAGTTGTCGTTCCTGAACTGATGTTTGCTTTGTATTTTTGTTTTGAACAGTGTGCATTGCTCATTGTTGTACCCCCTAAGGCACTTTCTGCTTCGTATGATTTACTGTCCATTTCCAGAAGGTCGTCACGTGTACTGATGATGATTGTCGCACCACCATTAGGTCTTATGGACAGACTTAACAAACTGGTATTTGTGACGCTTTTTTTCTGGAAAGAAATGTCGAAAGTGCTGGCCGTGCCGTCTCGAAATATATACGCGGTATATTCCTTTTCGGGGTCAAGAAAATCGAGCTTGATACGTGCTGTTCTCTGTTTGCTGCTGATAGTTGCAATATACCAATCCTCGCCATTTCTGCGGGCCAATGTAGAGTATTGCTCGGGCTCTGCTTCTATACAACGTGTTTCGTCCCATGCAACAGGTATTGTTCTTAATGCAGGCTCTATGGGGCTATAAATGATATTGTCCGGACAGTCAATAAGGCACTGTAATCCACTCTCGAAAAGCGTCCATAAGGCTAACTGATAGCTCCATGTGGTGTATGGATTCTCGGTAGTATTCGTATGCGTTTTTAATGCTCCTGTTCGCTGTGCAAGTTTGGTCGGTGTGAAGTCCATTGAGCCTATTGTGTTCCTACCTACTACAAGGTTGGCACTGTGATTGGCCTGATTCATATGTGGTTGGTCTAATAGAAATTCTCCGCCGAGCACGGCTTCCATGCTCATTAGGTGCGGGTAGGTGCGTTCCCAACCGGTGGGACGTGTGCAACCGTGGAAAATTACCATTAAGTGTGCTTCGGCTGCAGCGCGCAAGATAGTTTCATATTTCTTCATAACATCTTGTGCATCACTATCGAAAAAATCAATTTTGACACCTTTTACACCTAAACGGGCAATTGAACGCATCTTATTGAGGCATGATGTGTATGATGAAGAAAATTTCTTATTATGGTACCACACGATGACACCCACGCCATTTTCGGTAGCATAAGGTACAAAATCTTCTAATTTGAAATTTCCCTCCCAACCGTCATCTATTAGCACATATTCCCATCCAAGATGTTTGGCCATATTAACGTAGTGCTTGGCTACATTAATGTCGCCTGTATTTTTTCTATCTTCACCTGCCCAGTTCCAAGCGACACGTCCGGGGCGTATCCATTCGGTATCTGTCATTTGGGTTGCTGGGTTTAGATCCGTGATGAGTGTGCTTTTTACAATACTTTTTGTGTCGCCTATGATAAGGGTGCGCCATGGCGTTTTGAATGGGTAGCTTATGGTGTTAGTCGGGTTGAAACCGTTGGCATCCATTGCCATCAATCGCAGTTGTCCTTGTTTGTCGCCCTTCATGATGGCATTGCCTACTGTCTGTCCATAATGCGCAGCCTCTGTAAGGAGAATGCATGTGTTGTCGCTGTTTCGTTGCACAAGGACGGGCTCGTTGTAGCCTCGTGCGTTATTCATTTCGTTCCACGAACGTAAATAGTAGTACCATGTATAGTCATAACTGTATTCCAAAGCTAATGCTTGTTTAAATTCTGCGAAGTTAAATTCTGTTAGCTCGCCAGAGAATTCTTTCAGATTGCCTGATGGCATCACGTAACGGAATGCTACACCGTCGTCATAGATACGGAATTCGACAGTGAGATTCTCTTCTTCAGATGTTCCTAATAATTCGTTTCGTAATTGAATATAGTGATTGTCTGAGTGGCTTGTCTTACCATGTAGTAGGTCGTATGGGTCGTGAATTTCGGTTATACTATATTCTCCCAATCCTTTGCCAAAGGTGCTTCGTCCATTGAAACCTAAGCGTGAGCGTGTGATTAGTGGAGTCTTATCTTTTGTAGCGCTGTATGTGACAATGCCTGATTCATCACACTCTAATAAGATTTTTAGTGCTCCGTTGGGTGATGTGACTTCTGTTGATGCGATGATGGGCTCTTCGGCCTCGGGCTTGCAGACGTATTGAAACTCAAATTTGTCAATGTTAGGGGCGTTGTCTGTAGAATTGCCGATTACAAGTGTGTTGCGTCCGGCTTTTAATGTTACATCTATAGAAACATTGCCTATGTTGGCCCCGTCCCAACTATCGGTGCTTGGACAGCCAAAAGTGTAGTAGGTGTTTCCGTTTACTGTAATCTCGATGGAACGTTCACCATATGTCATGTAGTAAGTGGTTAGCTCGTATATGCTTTCTTCCTTTGCATCTATGGTGAAGGTGAGTGTGTTACCATTGCCAACGTAGCCTACGCGGTTGCCGTTTGAGCAACGCGTGTCTTTGTCGGTTGTTACTCCTGCGCTCTTGATAGTGTTTTCAGCTTCAATGATTGTTGTCTCCAATATTTCAGCGTCGGGTACAATACCTACGGCTTCAAGCCTTGACATGCGTGCATACATTTCTACATAACCAGTTTGTCCCAATGAACTCCACTCGTCTTGCGTGGCGGTTCCTTTCCAATCATAGTTCATAAGGCCTGTTTCGCTATCGCGACGTGTGCTCCAGATGTGGCGCAACGCTTGTGCAAATGCTGTCAGATAACGTCTGTCGTTACTTATATGGCTATAGGCTTCGTAAGCGCGCATTAGCACTACAATGTCGTCGGAGTGGGTATTGCTTTCGGTCTTAACTAGTTTGATACTATGCCTGAGTGCCTCAGATGTGTAGGTCTCGAACCATCGATGATAGGCTGCTTGGGCAATGTTGTCGGCCTGTTGTTTGTAATTCTTTTCGCCTGTGATGGTGTATAGCAATGATGCAGCGTGTAGCATGGTTCCAGTGGTGTATGGTGCTTGATATTTGTTTATTTCACCGGTTACTACATTGAGCGCGTCCCACATAAGCCACGATGATTTGTCGAGCAATGTGTTGTAGAGCCATTGATAAGTCATGCGGGCATAGTCGAGGTATGTGCTATCTTGTGTTAATTGAAAAAGACGGCAGAATACTATAATGGCCGGGCCGTTGTTGGCTGTATTTTTAGTTTTGTAGGTGTTAGTGTCGTCGGCAGGCGAGTCTTGCCAATACATACCCCCGCCTCCGGGTGGATTGTTCTCTAAAAGCCGACCGGCCTTGACCATATAATTTGCAACCATTTTTGTGGCTGTTAGATAGTCGGGTGTGTTTTCTAATTCATAGGCATCAAGTAGTCCGAGTGCTGCCCAAGCGTTGTCGTCGAGGAAACGGTGCTGTGTGCCGCCGTATACAGAATAACCGCGTATTCCGTTAATGGTGGTAATGTAGTCTGGAAATTTGCTTGCCAAATTTTTGACTGCTGTGGCGTATGTGTTGTAATATTCGGTGCCACGTGTCGCTAATGCCATCTGTGACAACGTTGCAAGGCCGAAGCCTTGTGGCCAGATTGTGGTATTACCTGTTCCTCGTGACTCTCCACGAATATATTTGTCTGACCATTGGAAACGTTGTGGGTCATTTGCGTTACTTTTGCTGCCATTTTGGTCAAAGAGTTTTTTTATTGTTGTGGTCATTAACTCATTAGCATATTCCAATAGTTCATTTGTTTGGTTGGGTTGTTGAGAATGTACAGATATGCTTGTGACGAGAAATAGGTAAACGGTTAAGGATTTTAAAAGGGTCTGTTTCATATTTGTAATGTTTTAAATTTAATGGCTTGTGGACTTAGAAATGTGTGTTTTTAGCCTATTGATATAAATGCAAATCATTTATTTTACAAAATAATAGGGAATACACATAGCTTTCAAGGTCAATTTTTATTATATATTGAGCAAATTCGGTTGTGTTATATAAATTTGCATTATATTTGCTACCATGATTAGGCAAAATGGTAGAAATACAATATTTGATTTATGGAATAAAGGTGGCTTTATTCTATGTACCGGCGGGCATGCAGAGCTTTCCATCAATGGTAATCAATACTTTATTACACAAGGAGAGGTGTTAATGATAACCCCTCTTGTGTTAATTAGGGATATTGTTTCATCGGAAGATTTTACATTTCTGTCGTTTGTTGATGAATTAAAGGTTTATTATGATATATTCAACTTAATATCAAATACGCAAATTCCTTTATCGGTGTATCGTATGCCCATATGGTCTATATCTCCATCGGAAAAAAGATATGTTGTTAGGCAGCATCAGCGTCTTGTGCGACTGTTGGATTCTCTCGCACTTGCAGATAGTAAACTAAACTGCACATTGCTTGAGACTCAAATAAAATTGTTGTGCCAAGAGGTTTCATTGGAGGTTATGAATAGTCGCATTCGTGAGATTCCGAAATGGCAAAATATATCGAGTAATCAAGAATTGTTGGTGTATCGTTTTATTTTGGCTTTACACAATTTGTATCGCACGCAACGTTCAGTTTCTTACTACGCAAGGTTGGCGAACCTTTCTACCAACCATTTTTCAAAAATAGTAAAAAAGGTTACAGGACAGAGCCCCTCTGTGTGGATTGCTACTATCACAATTACATATGCAAAATTTATGCTTGAGGATAATAAACTGAATATTAAACAGATTGCAGCTGAACTGAATTTCCCAGAACAGTTTACCTTTCGAAAGTATTTCAAACAACATACAGGGCTTTCACCTAAAGCCTATCGAGAACAAAGAAAAAAGAATACGTAAGTAGAAATAATAAATATATTATGTCAGAAAAGGAATATACATACGCAACAGCCGTTACCCGCCTCGAAGAGATTTTAACTCAGGTGCAGGATGGCAATGAAAATATCGATTCTCTTTACAGTTTGCTACGCGAGGCTGACGAACTTATAAAATTCTGCCGTGCACGTCTCTATGAGGTTGATGAAGAGGTAAAGTCGTTGCTCGGCTCCATGAATGATGAAAAGTAGGTTGCTATAAATAATTTTTTTCAGAATTTTCAACCGCTTGTTATTTATTATATGTAAATTTGCAACCGATGCGAGTAATTTCCATAATGCTTGCAATAATATTTGCGTAATAAATAGAGATTAAAATTTTAGCAAGAATATGAAAAATATCGACTGGTCGAATCTTGGATTCGGATACATTAAGACCGACTACAATGTTCGTTGCCGTTACCGCGACGGGAAATGGGGTGAAATTGAGGTTAGCAGCGAAGAAACACTTAACATTCACATGGCTGCTACATGTTTGCATTATGGTCAAGAGGCTTTTGAGGGCTTGAAGGCTTTTCGTGGCAAGGATGGCAAGGTGCGCATCTTCCGCCTCGAGGCTAATGCCGAGCGTCTGCAAAGTACTTGTGACGGCATACTTATGCCGCAGGTAAGCACCGAACTTTTCCGCGAAATGGTAAAAAAGGTGGTAGAGCTTAACAAAGATTTCATCCCTCCCTACGAGAGTGGTGCCTCTCTTTATATACGACCCTTACTCATAGGCGTGGGCGCGCAGGTGGGTGTACACCCCACCGACGAGTATCTGTTTGTGATATTCGTTACACCCGTAGGCCCCTACTTCAAGGGCGGCTTTGCCACAAACCCCTACGTCATTATTCGCGAGTTTGACCGTTCGGCTCCTCTCGGAACAGGACGTTACAAAGTGGGTGGTAACTATGCTGCAAGCCTCAAGGCCAATCAGTTGGCTCACGAAAAAGGCTATTCATGCGAATTTTACCTCGACGCAAAAGAGAAAAAATATATTGACGAGTGTGGTGCTGCCAACTTCTTCGGAATTAAGGGCAACAGCTACGTTACTCCAAAATCGACATCCATCCTTCCCTCAATTACCAACCGCAGTCTGATGCAGCTTGCCACAGACATGGGCATGACTGTCGAGCAGCGTGCAATCCCCGAAGAAGAGCTACTCACCTTCGACGAGGCCGGAGCTTGCGGAACAGCAGCGGTAATCTCGCCCATCGAGCGCATCGACGACCTTGAGAAAGGCGTTTCTTACGTCATTGCAAAGGATGGTAAGCCCGGCCCCGTATGTACCGCGCTTTACAACAAGTTGCGTGCCATACAATATGGCGACGAGCCCGATACACACGGTTGGGTAACAGTGCTCGATATTTAAGCACCTGTTTGTCTAAACGATAAAAAATAAAAAACAATGGAAAAAGATTCTAAATATTTTCGCGACTTAGGCTGGGCACAGTTGCAAGGCCGTTGGAGCGAGCCGGTGATATTTACATTGGTGTATATAATAATATCATCGTTTTCCGGCACACTCGGTATTTTGGTATTGCTTTTGCTGCCGATAGCATATTCATATTCGGTCGCTTTTTTGGATAATAAGCGTACGGGCGAGGGTTTCAAAATTGAGAAACTGTTCGATGGTTACAAAGATTTTCTGCGCATATTCGGAACATTGTTCTTGCAAAATGTTTATACAGCTTTGTGGACGTTGTTGCTGGTGGTTCCGGGAGTGATAAAATCAATATCCTATTCACAGACATATTATGTGCTGAAAGATAACCCTGAGCTTGGTTTCAATGCGGCCATAGAGCGCAGCATGGCTATGATGGAGGGGCACAAGATGCAATATTTCCTTTTGTTGCTCTCTTTTATCGGTTGGATTCTTTTGGTGATACTCACATGCGGAATAGCTTCCTTATGGGTGAACCCTTATATTTGCGCAACAAATGCTCATTTTTACGAGTATGTAAAAGAGGAATACGAAAAACGGATAGCAGCATAGTCGATGGGTAAAGGAAAATTGCAGAAATTCGCGGATATGCGCGAGTACCCCAATGTGGTGGAGCATCACTTTTCTATTGCCGATGCTACGCCTTTTCCCATGCGCGGTAATTGGGGACGGGATTTTTTCAAGAATGACAATCCCATAGTCATTGAACTTGGTTGCGGCAGGGGTGAATATACTGTTGGGCTTGCCCGTCGCTACCCGAATGTGAATTTCATCGGGGTGGATATTAAGGGCGCACGCATGTGGACGGGAGCAACCGAGGCGCTGCGCGAGGGGCTTGCGAACGTAGGCTTTCTGCGCACAAACATCGAAATTATCGACCACTTTTTTGCTCCCGGCGAAGTGAACGAAATATGGCTCACTTTCCCCGACCCGCAGATGAAAAAATACACCAAGCGTCTCACCTCTTCGCTATTCCTCGAACGTTACCGCAATATTCTTGCGCCCGACGGAATTGTACATCTGAAGTGTGACAGCAATTTCATGTTTACATACACACGATACGTTACCGAAGTAAATAAATTGCCGGTGCTGTCGTGCATAGAGGATATTTACGCAGGTGAGAGTATTGATGAAATTCTTACAATAAAAACTTATTACGAACAGCAGTGGCTGTCGCGTGGTATTACAATAAAATATATATCTTTCCGTCTGCCGGCCGAGGGCACACTTGTCGAGCCCGATGTTGAAATTGAACTTGACAGCTATCGCAGCTACAATCGCAGCAAGCGCAGTGGATTGCAAACAAGTAAATAGATATGCTGAAACATATAGTAATGTGGCGTTTCAAAGAGTGCGCCGGCGGCAAAAGCCGCACCGAACATGCGCAATGGATGAAAGAACATCTTGAGGCTCTTGTCGGTGTAGTTCCTGAAATACGTAAACTCGAGGTGGGAGTAAATATAAACCCTGCCGAGGCTGCGTACGATGCAGTTCTTATCTCTGAATTTGACAGCTTTGAGGCAATGCAACGCTATCAGGCACATCCCGCACACCTCGAAGTGGCGGCTTATTGCAAGGCTGTGAGAGAGAGCCGTACATCGGTTGATTATGAAATATAAAATCCATCTGAAAAAATGGCACTGTACCCCAAACTTATACTCGACGCACTGTCGAAGGTGCGTTATCCCGGCAATGGAAAAAATCTTGTCGAGGCTGACATGGTCGATGACAATATACGCATCGACGGCAACAAGGTGACCTTTTCTCTTATATTTGAAAAGCCTACCGACCCATTCATACGTTCTGTCGTAAAGTCGGCCGAGACTGCTATTCTTACATACGTCGGTCCCGAGGTTGAAATTGTTGGCAACATCAGCGTTGTCAGCCGCCAGCAGGCTCGTCCCGAGGTTGGAAAATTCCTGCCTCAAGTAAAAAATGTTATTGCAATTTCTTCGGGTAAAGGAGGCGTAGGAAAGTCTACCGTATCGTCCAATCTTGCAATAGCTCTTGCGCGTTTAGGGTATAAGGTTGGCTTGCTCGATGCTGATATTTTCGGTCCTTCTATTCCTAAAATGTTCAATGTAGAGGATGCACGTCCTTACAGCGAGCATAAGAATGGTCGCGACCTTATTGTCCCCATAGAAAAATATGGTGTTAAACTTCTCTCCATTGGCTTTTTTGTGGACCCGGAACAGGCTGTGCTGTGGCGCGGAGGAATGGCAAGCAATGCCTTGAAACAGCTTATTGCCGATGCCGATTGGGGCGAGCTTGATTATTTTCTTATAGACCTGCCACCCGGAACGAGCGACATTCATCTGACTATTGTTCAAAGTCTTGCACTTACGGGTGCAGTGGTTGTGACTACTCCCCAAGCAGTCTCTTTGGCTGCAGCTATAAAGGGAATGAACATGTTCATGAACGACAAGGTGAATGTCCCCATCCTCGGACTGATTGAAAATATGGCGTGGTTCACACCCGCTGAATTGCCCGAAAATCGCTACTATATTTTCGGCCGCGAGGGTGGTGTAAAGGTTGCCGAGCAGTATGGTGTTCCGGTGCTTGGGCAGATACCTCTTGTTCAGGCAATATGTGAATGTAGCGACAATGGCGAGCCTATTGCCTTGCGTCCCGAGACGCCCGACGGACAGGCTTTTTTGCATCTTGCAGCCTCGCTTGCATATCACACTGAACGGCGCAACGACGAGCAAGAACCTACAAAGATTGTAGATACACATTAAAAAAACTGTGTACAATTATATGTACAACAAAAGACCGCCTAACATTTTTTAGGCGGTCTTTTGTTAGGGGGTCGAAAATCCATCATTTTTCTTCAAACCTTAGATTTGCGCAAGGAAGGATTAAGGGTCAATCACCATAATAAATACCCAGTCTTATATAGAACTAATCATTTTACTCTTTTCGTATAACATCTGCCGGATTGATGCTCATAATCATCCTTATCTTGTGCCACGTGGTGAGAGCAAGCAAGGCAATCGTCCCAAAGAATATTACCGTACAGTGAATGGCAATGCTGCCTGTCGGGAATATTTCATTAG
>CAZXIQ010000012.1:0-16341 GCA_964640785.1 uncultured Bacteroidaceae bacterium
AAAAAATCGAATAGTAAAGCGAGTAAAAAAAGCAGCAACAGCAGTGGAAAGAGCGGCTCGCCTCGCGTGTCGGTAAGACGAACAAGAAGATAAAAAGCATACACACAAAAAACTAAATAAGGATTATCGAAAAGACGATAATCCTTATTTAGTTTTCAAATACCAATTATAAGGAAAATAATACTCGCCCACTGCTTTATGGTCACTTCACTCACCCAAGCAGGGAAAATCATTGCCCGGCGAGCATTGTATTTTTTTGTTCCCATGAGAACTTTTTCCCTTAAAAGTTGTTGTTTTTAAGGAAAAACAATACATTTGCGAAAAATTAACATAAAAACAAACAGACTATGAAAAGATTTTTCGGTTTACTTTTTGTGATAAGCCTTTTGGCAGCAGTGCCTGCACAAGCACAGTTTAAATTCGGTCTGAAAGCCGGTGTTAATCTCGCTGAAAAACCCAGCGACCTTAAAGGCATCAGTGCCGATGGTACAACAGGATTCTTTGTAGGTCCTATGGCAAAATTCACAATTCCCGTAGTGGGGTTGGGCCTCGAGGCAGACGTGCTCTACTCACGCACAGGCTCAGAGATTGCAGGAGAAAAAATCAACAAGAACAGTATAGAAATTCCTGTATACCTGCGTTACGACTTTGCATTACCCATCGTAAGCAAGGTTGCAGTACCCTTTATTGCAGTGGGTCCGCAGTTCGGCTTTGCATTCGGCTCGACAGACGAAATGACCGACTGGGGTAAATATGAGTACAAGAAGAGCAATTTGAGCCTTAACCTTGGCGCAGGTGCAATTCTGCTCAGCAAAATACAGTTGCACGTGAATTACAATATTGCATTGGGCAAGACCAGCGAACTTTCAGGTGCTGACGGCCTTTTGCAAGGAGCAACAAATGTTATTGACTCAAAAACAAATACATGGCAGATTTCTGCTGCGTATCTTTTCTAAGGAACACTTTTTAACAGTATAAAGATAGTCCGACACTGTTTGTCGGACTATCTTTGTCTTTGCAAAACTTCAGAAAATGGCAAAATACGTCGATGTACTTCTACCCCTGCCCCTGCCCACGACCTACACCTACTCTGTTCCGGCCGAACACATAGAGCAGGTGGCAACAGGTTGCAGAGTCGTCGTGCCGTTAGGTAAAAGCAAGAAATACACGGCGCTCATCATGCGTACCCACGACGACGAGCCGCAAGGGTACGAGACGCGACCATTCTCGGAACTACTCGACGAAACGCCCATCCTGCTGCCCGCGCAATTGAAACTGTGGGAGTGGATAGCAAAATATTACCTATGCACACAAGGCGAAATATATAAAGCTGCCGTACCGCAAGGATTGAAAGGAGAGTTCAAGGCACGCATAGAACAACGAATAAGAGTATCACGAGCCTACCGCAACAGCCGAGGCATAGAGCTTGCCTTAGCATCGCTGGCACGCGCACCGCGACAAAAAAGAGTCCTGAACACATACCTGACATACATAGGCAACGACATTCAAAATGTCACAAAAGAAATATCACGACACAAGCTCATAGAGCTTGCCGAAGTAAGCCCTGCCGTCTGCAAGGAACTTATCGACAAAGGTATTTTCGAATGCTACGAGGTTGAGATTGGGCGATTAGCCGAAATTAACGACCCGCCGGCCGAACTTAATGAGCTGAACCCCATGCAGCAAAAAGCATTCGAACAGATAAACGAATCGTTCACACACAAAAACACTACCCTGCTACACGGTGTTACAGCAGCCGGAAAGACCGAAATATACATACATCTGATAAAAGATGCGCTCGACCGGGGCGAACAAATACTTTATCTGCTCCCCGAAATTGCCCTCACGAAACAGATAATAGAGCGTCTGCGCAAAGTATTCGGCAATCGCATAGGGCTTTACCACTCGAAATTTTCTGATGCCGAACGTGTGGAAATATGGAAAAAGCAGTTGAGCGAAACACCATACGACATAATATTAGGGGTGCGGTCGTCGCTCTTCCTGCCATTCAAAAGGTTAGGGCTCGTCATTGTAGACGAAGAGCACGAGAACAGCTACAAACAGCAAGAGCCTGCCCCACGCTACAATGCAAAAAATGCAGCAATAGTGCTTGCATCGTTTTTCGGTGCAAAAACCCTGCTGGGCACAGCAACACCCGCCATAGAAAGTTATTACAACGCCACCACAGGCAAATATGGCCTTGTGTCGCTCACCGAACGCTACCGTTCGATAAAGATGCCCAAAATAGAGGTTGTCGATATAAAAGAGCTTGGACGCCGCAAACAGATGGAGGGACAATTCTCGGACCCCTTGATTGAGGCCATGAGCAATGCACTGAAAGAGAAAAAACAGATAATACTCTTTCAGAACCGTCGAGGATACTCACCACTGCTCGAGTGCCGCACCTGCGGATGGGTGCCACACTGCAAACACTGCGACGTCAGTCTGACACTGCACAAAGCAGCAGGCAAACTCACCTGCCACTACTGCGGTTACACAATTCCCGCACCCAAAATGTGCCCCAACTGCGAAGAGTCCAATTTCATAAACCTCGGTTACGGCACCGAAAAGATAGAAGAGGAACTGAGCAACATGTTCCCCAACGCACGCATCGCCCGCATGGACCTCGACACTACACGCACACGCACGGCATACGAAAAAATAATAAACGATTTTCAGCAAGGAAAGAACGACGTGCTTATAGGCACACAGATGGTCTCAAAAGGGCTGGACTTTGACAACGTATCGGTTGTCGGCATACTCAATGCCGACATACTGCTCAACTACCCTGACTTCAGAGCCGCCGAACGCTCCTTTCAACTGATGGCACAGGTTGCCGGACGCGCCGGACGAAAAAACGAGCAGGGCACTGTGTATCTGCAAACAAAATCCCCGGATGCAACCATAATTCCACAAATCAAAGAGAACGATTTTCTGCAATTCTACAATGCACAACTGGGCGAAAGAATGCTGTTCCACTACCCACCATTCTATCGGTTAATATATGTATATCTGAAGCACCGCAACATAAGATTCCTTGACGCAACAGCCGAAAAGTTCGGCTACCGCATGAGAGAGATTTTCGGCGAGCGTGTGCTGGGCCCCGACCTTCCACCCGTAGCAAAGGTGCAACAGTTATACATACGCAAGATTGTGCTTAAGGTGGAGACAAACACTTCGCAATACAAAATAAACGACGCACTCTTGGCGCTTAAAGAGGAATTTTTATCACAAAAACAGTATAACAGTCTCACCATCTACTACGACGTAGACCCACTGTAAAAAGTATTTTTAATTTATACACCTGTTTTTTATAGAAATTTAAACAGTTTATAATAAACAATATTTGCTCATTTCGGCAGTTATAAGTAATTTTGCCGAAATTTCGTGTAGTGTGCCAACGAATTAGAAAAAAGCATTCGGATACGCACACGAAAATAGTGTTTCGAGAATAATTACAAGAAATATGAAAAGCTACAAAACTGTAAACAACCTTTTCGGTTGGCTCTGTTTCTTTGTCGCAGCATTAACATACTGCCTGACAGTGGAGCCTACTGCAAGTTTCTGGGACTGCCCGGAATTTATCCTCTCGGGTAACAAATTGGAAATAGGTCACCCGCCCGGTGCACCTTTCTTCATGCTTACCGCAAACTTTTTCTCGCTTTTTGCATCGCCCGAGAATGTTGCGTTGATGGTAAACATAATGTCGGCCATACTGAGTGCGGCAGGCATAATGTTCCTATTCTGGAGCATCACTCACCTTGTGCGCAAGCTGATAGTTACAAAAGGCAGCGAAATAACAACCTCGCAAATGATTACAATCATCGGTTCGGGCCTTGTAGGTGCGCTTGCATACACATGGAGCGACACATACTGGTTCAGCGCCGTAGAGGGCGAGGTGTACGGATATTCGTCACTATTCACGGCAGTGGTATTCTGGCTCATACTCAAATGGGAGGACAATGCCGACGCCCCCCACAGCGACAGATGGCTCATACTTATAGCCTACCTTGTGGGACTATCGATTGGAGTACACTTGCTTAACCTGCTATGTATTCCGGCTATTGTGCTTGTGGCATATTACAGAAAAGCCCCAAAAGCCAACTTGAAAGGCTCGCTCGTGGCACTTGTGCTCTCTATGGTGCTTGTGGCAGCAGTGCTCTACGGCATTGTACCGGGAGTGGTAAAAGTAGGCGGCTGGTTCGAACTGCTCTTTGTAAACACATTGGGCATGCCCTTTAACACAGGTCTTATTGTGTACATAATGCTGTTGCTTGCAGCACTCATCTGGGGTATATACGAAAGCGAGACAGGGAAAAGCCGCAAACGCCTTGTAGCATCGTTCCTTGTGACAGTAGCCCTTTTGGGAATACCATTCTATGGCTACGGATTCACAAGCATACTCATAGGCATAATAGTGCTTGCTGCACTTGCGTTCCTGCTCTACCGCAAAATGCGAGAAAAATACATTGTAAGCATACGCACACTGAATACATCGCTGCTGTGCATGATGCTCATAATGATAGGCTATTCATCGTATGCACTTATAGTCATTCGTTCGGCAGCAAACACTCCTATGGACCAAAATTCCCCCGAAGACATTTTCACATTGGGAGAATACCTCGGACGCGAGCAGTACGGCGACCGTCCACTATTCTACGGACAAGCATACGGCTCGGAGCCTTTATATGAAAGAGTAGGCCGCGACTGGCAAGTGGTAACAAAAGAAGGAGCGCCCAAATACAGAAGAAAAGAAAAAGCCTCGACCGACGAAAAGGATTCATACGAATTGCTGGGACATAAATTCGAGTATGTATATGCTCAGAACATGCTGCTCCCCCGCATGTACGACCCACGATTCGCCAAATACGGCAGCACCAACCTCTACGAAAAATGGGTAGGCGGAAAAATAGGCCGCAAAGTAGAATACAATGTAGGCGGACACCAAATGGACGTAATAATGCCCACACAATGGGACAACCTGCGTTTCTTCCTCAACTACCAGCTTAATTACATGTATTGGAGATATTTCTTCTGGAACTTTGTGGGACGACAGAACGACCTGCAAGGACACGGACATCTTGACAGAGGAAATTGGATAACAGGCATCAGCCTCATCGACAACCTGCTTGTGGGCAACCAAGAGAAACTTCCCAAAGCCCTCAAAGAGAACAAAGGACGCAATGTATTCTTTGCCTTACCCCTTATTCTTGGAATCTTAGGCCTATTGTGGCAATGCAAGAAAGGAGACGCCGGCATACGCCAATTCTGGGTGGTATTCTTCCTGTTCTTCATGACAGGAGTAGCCATCGTCCTATACCTGAACCAGACACCCATGCAGCCACGCGAACGCGACTACGCCTACGCAGGCTCGTTCTACGCATTTGCAATATGGATAGGCATGGGCGTGGCAGCAATTACCGAATGGTTCAAAAAGAGAAACACCGCAATAAGCGCAACGGTAGCAGCAGTAACACTGCTTGTACCCATACAGATGGTGTCACAAACATGGGACGACCACGACCGTAGCGGACGCTACGCCTGCCGCGATTTTGGACAGAACTACCTGAACTCAATTTCGCAAGATAAAAACCCGGTAATCTTCACCTGCGGCGACAACGACACATTCCCCTTGTGGTACAACCAAGAGGTCGAAGGTGTAAGAACCGACGCACGCGTATGTAACCTATCGTATCTTCACACCGACTGGTACATCGACCAGATGCGTCGCCCCGCCTACGACTCGCCCTCATTGCCAATAACATGGGAGCGCATCGACTATGCAGGAAACGCCAACGAGCGCATATATGTAAAACCCGAGTACGAAGAGCGCATAAAAGCAATGTATGCTCAAGACCCCGAGCAATACAAAAAGATATTGGGCGAGAATCCTTTTGAAGTTAAGAACATAATGAAAAACTGGGTACGCAACAAAGACGAACGTTTCCACTTCATACCCACCGACACATTGTACATTCCCATAGACCGCGAGGCAGTAATGCGCTCGGGCATGGTAATACCCTACGAGTATCGCGACAGCATGCCACAGTATATGAAAATATCACTGAAAGGCCGCCAAATGTTGATGCGCGGCGACCTGATGCTGCTCGAAATGCTTGCCGAGGCCAACTGGGAACGTCCGCTCTACATGTCGCGCACAGTAGGTGATGAAAATTACCTCTCTTCACTCTCGGACTTCTTCGTAACCGAAGGATTGGCCCACCGCATCACACCATTCAACTGGAAAGAGCTTGGATACAGCACCGACTACGATATTATCATCGACTCGGAAAAAATGTACAACAATGTGATGAACCGCTTTAAATTCGGCGGCCTTGCAGAGAACCCCGACTACTACATAGACGAAACGACACAGCGCATGGCATATACCCACCGTGTACTGCTCGCATCACTTGCCGAACGCCTGATAGAAGAGGGCAAAAAAGATAAGGCAGCCGAAGTTCTCGAATATGCCGAGAAAGAAATTCCAAGCAACATACTGCCCCACGAGGCACAGCTTGGCGCACTCTCGATGGGTAGTTCTTACATTAAGCTTGGCGAAAAGAGCAAGGCCCTGAACATACTGAAACCCACATGCGACGAGGCAATAGAATACCTTAATTGGTACGAGAGCCTCGGCAACAAGCATCAGAAAGCAGTCGCAAGCGACTATGCAAGAAAAGTCAATCTGCTGCATGCATTGGTGGAGATTCTCGAAGAGGGTGGCGAGCCTTATAAAGAGGATGCGGAAATCTACAAGACAGAATTTGCCAAATACTACAAAAACTGGCGCAACAAACAATCGTAACAAAGCATCAAAGGTATGTTTATAGAACAGGTACCCCCGTTTTTCCGTCGGTTATACCCGAAAGCTATCTGGAGGATGAATCCGGATGAAAAAGCGGTGTACCTTACCTTTGACGACGGCCCCATTCCCGAGGTTACCCCTTGGGTATTAGGGCATTTGGAAAGAAACAACATAAAAGCTACATTTTTTATGGTTGGGGATAATGTACATAAATTCCCCGATGAATATCGTATGGTTGTCGAAGGCGGACACCGCATAGGCAACCACACGTACAACCATCTGCAAGGGCTGTACACCCGCACACAAAAATACATAGAAAATGTAGACCGCGCCGACGCATTTCTGCATAGTAATCTATTCAGGCCCCCACACGGCATAATACGCCGCCCGCAATACAACGAGCTGAGCAAACGCTACAAGATTGTAATGTGGGACCTTGTCACACGCGATTACAGTTTCCGTCTTTACGGCGAGGATGTACTTGCAAACATCAAACGCTACGTCCGCAACGGCTCTATAATAACGTTCCACGATTCACTGCGCTCATACTCGAACCTGAAATATGCTCTTCCGCGCTCGATAGACTGGCTGCTCGAACAAGGTTACAGTTTCAAAGTGATAGAATGACCGGGAAACAAGAATTATCACTGCTCATAAAGCAACGGGCCGCCGAACTTGGATTCTCGGCCTGCGGCATTGTAAAAGCCGAAGCGGTAGCAGCCACAGTACGCAAAGAGTACGAAGAGTGGATAGCACAAGGCGCACACGGCGAAATGGGCTATATGGCCCGGAATTTCGAAAAACGCATGGACCCCACACTGCTCGTAGAGGGGTGCCGCAGCATAGTGGTCGTAGCACAAAACTACTATTCACGGACAGCATCACCATATATTTCCAAATACGCACAAGGAAAAGATTATCATCGTGTGGTAAAAGATAAACTTTTTCGTCTGCTCGAATATATAAACACACACACAGCCGTAAACGGACGCGCCTTTTGCGACTCGGCACCCGTAGCCGAACGCTATTGGGCAGTGCAAGCAGGCATTGGCACCTGCGGAAAGAACAGACAGCTTATAATCCCCGGACACGGCACGCATTTTTTTCTGGGCGAGCTTTTTATCGACGCAGAAGCAGAGTATGACACACCCATTGAAAAAAGCCTGTGCAACAACTGCAACGCCTGCATAAAAAACTGCCCCACAGGAGCGCTGGGCGACAAAATGTTCGACGCCCGCCGCTGCCTCTCGTACCTGACAATAGAGTATCGAGGGGAACTTCCGACAGAGATAAGCGGACAAACGGAAAAATGTTTCTATGGATGCGACAGATGCCAGAGCGCCTGCCCGCACAACCGCATGGCCGCACCGCACAATGAGCCACAGTTTGCCCCGAGCGACGAACTGCTTACAATGCAAAAAGCCGACTGGGAAGGCCTGACAAAAGAACAATTCGATTCACTGTTCAAAGATAGCGCGGTGCAACGTTGCGGCTACGAACAACTGATGCGCAACATAAAAGCAAGCATGAAATAACGAAACAATCATCTGCACAATAATTCACACACCCTATTCTGCCAACGTCGCGCGAGCTTGGGCGTCATAATCCCTTGATTGAAAATAACAAAAGCAAGTGTGTGACCATTACGCGCATCGGCATAACCGGCCAAAGTACATATTCCGCTCACCGTGCCGGTCTTTGCATGAATCTTGCGCTCGGCAACAGTTCCCGTCATTCGCCCCTTAAGAGTGCCCGTCCACCCAGAAACAGGGAGCCCGCGAAGCACAGCCTTATAAACAACAGGATTTTTATATATGCGACGGAGCATCTGTAACATAATATCGGCCGAAATATATGTATAGAGCGAAAGACCCGAACCGTCGGCAATTTCATATTTACCAGATATTTTAAGGTTAAAATCGAGAAAACCTTTTATGATGCCCGTACCATCCTTGTGCGCGACAGGACGATGGCCATAGAGCGCGCCAAGATGAAATGTCAGAGCCTCGGCACACAGATTATTACTCTCTTTGAGAGCCTCATCGACAACCTCGAGAATGGAACGGCGCGTGCAGTGCAACAACGCAAAACTATCGGCCGGCACAGCATAAACAACATTCTTGACATTCACGCCGCGAGCGGCCAGCTTTTCACACATCACAGCAACAAAGAACCTCTCGGAACGAAACATATTCATTTTTTCGCCCACCACAGCATTGCAATTTCCACGCACCCTGATGACATTGGAATTATCGAGCCAATCGCGCAAAATTGTAAGTTTGCCACGCGCAGCATCGTAACAGACAGCCTCGTTTGCCACAGAATAGTACGACGAAACAGGCTTGCACTCGACAACAGGCTGCTCACCCTTACCCGCAGGCTTGACAACAACATCAACGCACCCACCGTTGAGCATCAGCGGCGACATATAAGGCTGAAATTCCCAAGGAGTGTCGTCCCACGACCACCCGGGACCCCAATAAACAGAATCCATAAACGAACAATCGACAAAAAGCGTGTCCACCACACAGCTGTCGCCCACCGTTGCAACCATCGAGTCAAGATTCTGCTCCGAGAAAAGAGGGTCCATTTCTCCTTTAAGCAAAAGATTACGGCAACCGTCACCACCGGATACACCAAGCGTAGTACATATAGTATAATCCACGCCCAAACGCTCAAGGGCAACACCCGCCGTCAGCAATTTAAGCACCGAGGCCGGACGACACATTTTCTGCGCACGATGGGCATACAAAAGCGTGTCGTCGTCAAGGTCGTAAACAGCAACCGACACGTCGCTGTGGGTAAAAAGTCCATCGCAAAGCAATGAATCCATCGCCCCCTTAAAATTCTGAGCCGAAAGAGAAAAAGAGATAAAAAAGGACAATATTATAGACGTAAAAAGCCTCATCACACATAATTTTTCACAAAAGTAGCACAGTTTCCAAGAAGATTAAAAAAAATTACCGCGAATTTTGTATTTTTGCGCTAAATAATCAAATAGTTATAAATTTTTCAGCAATTATATACAAAATGATAAAACATACAATTTCATTATTAGTCATCGCAATTTCAATGATGACCACCATAGGTGCAAACGCCGAAAATTTTGAACTTACCGAGGGTAAGTGGAGAGTAGCATGCAACGACTCGGTTAAAGGCCTTATCATCGACTACAATGGCAAACGCCTCTTCAACAACGTCTATGCAAACGCACAATACAACAAAAAAGGAAGCAAGACCACAAGCATATTAACCTCGGCAACCATAAGTCTGAAACCCACAGTAACCTCGTACGAGGTAAACGACTCACTGGGCACAGGCCGATGCTACCAGTTTGCATACTACAAAAACGGAGTAACACTGAAACACCGACTGACATTCTACGCCGACAAGCCATATATGATAGCATCGGCAGCCCTCGAAAGCAACGAAGATACCGAAGTAGAGTCGCGACAAATAGTCGCATTTGCAACCACCGCCTCAACCTCGCCATTCAACGGAGAAATGAATCGCGTACTATGGGTACCGTTCGACAATGACGGACATATAAAATACAAAAACTGCACACTCACCGACAACACCGTAAACACCTCACACGAAGTAACCGCAATATTCGATGGCGACAGCCGCTACGGCCTTGTAGTGGGCTCAATAGACCACGACACGTGGAAAAGCGGCATAAAGGTAAAAGGCACCGGAGGTTGCACACTCACCACACTGCAATGTATTTCGGGCTACGCAAACAGCGACACACGCGACGCACGCTCCCACGGAAAAATCAGCGGAAAAGAAATTTCGTCGGCACGCTATTTAATAGGAATGTTTGACGACTGGCGCGAAGGTCTCGACACATACGCGGCAACAAACGCTCAGGTAGCCCCACCTGCACAATGGACAAAAGGCAACCCCATAGGCTGGAGCTCATGGGGAGTAATGCAAACGGTGGTAAACTACGAGGGTGTGGAAGAGACTGCCCGATTCATAAAAGACAGCCTTTACAGATACGGATTCCACGACAACGATGGAAAGACAGTGATAAGCCTCGACGCATTTGCCGAGGACAATATCACACAAGAGAATTTCCTGAAATTGGGTACAAAAGTCCTCGCAAACGGCTCGTATATCGACAACGGTAAAAAAAGATTCGGAACCGACCAGACACTGGGACTATACTACGGCCCGTTCGTCATTTGGGAGTGGACACTCGACGACAAAGTGAACGGCACAGGAACAAACGGGACACCCGAATACATCTGGCGCGACGCAGCACTTAAAGTAAACGGCAATATATACAAAGTGTCGAGCAACGGCGGATACGCAACCGACCCCACCCACCCGGCCGTAAAAGCCAATATAGAGTACACGCTGAAACTGTGGAACACATGGGGCATAAAATATGTAAAAGCCGACTTTCTGAACAACGGAATAATTGAGGGTGACAGTTGGTACAACCCCGACATAAAAACAGGCGTTCAAGCATACAACTACGGCATGAAAATATTGCTCGAAACAGCCAAACTTTACGACATGTACATAGTAGAGTCCATTTCACCCATATTCCCCTACCAATATGCTCATGGACGCAGAGTATCGTGCGACCGTTTCAGCGAAATAGCCGAGAGCGAATATGTGATGAACGCAGTTTCGTACGGATGGTGGACAGACAAACTATACGCAGTAAACGACCCCGACCACCTTGTAATGTGCAAACAGAATAACGGTGCAAACGAAACAATGGGCGAGAACCGCGCACGCGCCACCACCGGAATGGTGACAGGAGCATATATCTTCGGTGATAATTTCAGTCTGAAAGGGCTGAAAGACGGCGCAAAGCCCGGATACGCAACACAATCGCGCAAACGCGCCATAGAAATCATGGGCAACGCCGACATTAATGAGTATGTGCGTAACAATACAGGCTCGTTCAAGCCGTTAGAGGGCGACAACCCCTCGGAGTCGCAACAGGCCGAGAGTTTCTTTATACGCGACACTGAAAAATATTTCTATCTTGCAGTATTCAATTACAGCAGTTCCACCACCAAGAAAGGCAAGGTAAGTTTCGGACGCATGGGAATAGACCCCGAAAATGTGGGAGAGATTAAAGAACTGTGGATGAACAACAAAGTAACATACGACGACAACGGACTAAGCTACAATGTGCCGGCAAAAGATGCACGTGTGTATAGAATAACAAAAAACACAAACACAGGCATCGAAGAGATAGAAAAAACCACATCTGACATAAGCATAAAGGCCGAAGAGAATGGCACAGTGAGCATCAGTGCCGACAAAGAGATTAAAATTGTCGCAATATACAATGCAAACGGTACACTTTTATCCAAAAGCCTTTGCAACAACGAAAAGGAAATAACACTGCCACTTGAGAAAGGCAACAATATTTACATTATAAAAACAATGTTTGCCGACGGTAGCAGCAACATAACAAAATATAAATAACGTAGGATTTGTGGCCGCAAAAAGTGCAGGTTCGATAAAAAGTACTCCTCTTTTGCTTTATTTATTCCATCATTGGATATATTTTATTACGAATTTTGTACTTTTGCACAGAAAATTATCCCTTGGATATTATGGTTAAGAAATTTGACTTTCTTGTTATCGGCTCCGGAATTGCCGGTATGAGCTTTGCCCTGAAAGTGGCACACAAAGGAAGCGTAGCCCTCGTTTGCAAGACTACACTCGAAGATGCAAACACCTATTTTGCACAAGGAGGAGTGGCATCTGTTACCAATCTGCTGACAGATGACTTTGACAAACACATTGAGGACACAATGATTGCAGGCGACCATATAAGCGACCCTGCTGCCGTGGAAAAAGTTGTTCGCGAAGCACCCGAACAGATAAAGCAACTGATTGAATGGGGGGTAAACTTCGACAAGAACGAAAAAGGCGAATTTGACCTGCACCGCGAGGGCGGACACTCGGAACACAGAATATTGCACCACGCAGATAACACCGGGGCCGAAATACAGCAATCATTGATAAAAGCTGTACGCAGCAACCCCAATATAACAGTACTCGACCACCATTTTGCAATAGAAATTCTTACGCAGCACCATCTGGGAATAAACGTTACACGACAGACACCCGACATTGAGTGCTACGGAGCATACGTCCTTGACCTTAAGACCAACCGCGTGGACACATTCCTGAGCAAAGTGACTCTGATGGCCACAGGAGGTTGCGGAGCGGTGTACCAGACAACCACAAACCCACTCGTCGCCACAGGCGACGGCATTGCAATGGTCTACCGCGCCAAAGGAACTGTAAAAGACATGGAATTTGTACAATTCCACCCGACAGCACTGTATAACACAGGCGACCGCCCATCGTTCCTTATCACAGAGGCCATGCGCGGGTACGGAGCAGTGTTACGCACCACCGACGGCAAAGAGTTTATGCAGAAATACGACGCTCGTCTGTCGTTAGCCCCACGCGACATTGTTGCACGCGCCATAGACAACGAAATGAAGAACCGAGGCGAAGATTTTGTCTATCTTGACGTTACACACAAAAATGCCGAAGAGACAAAAAAACATTTCCCCCACATATACGAAAAATGTCTCTCGTTGGGCATAGACATTACCAAAGATTACATACCCGTTGCACCCGCAGCACACTACCTGTGCGGCGGAATAAAGGTAGACCTTAATGCCGCGTCGAGCATACGGCGCCTATATGCCGTCGGGGAATGTTCGTGTACAGGACTGCATGGAGGCAACCGCCTTGCAAGTAATTCATTGATAGAGGCCGTAGTATATGCCGACGCAGCCGCCCGACACACCCTTACCACAATAGACAACTACACATACAACGAAAATATTCCCGAGTGGAACGACGAAGGCACAAAGATGAACGAAGAACTTGTGCTTATAACACAGAGCCTGCGCGAGGTAGGACAACTGATGAGTACCTACGTAGGCATTGTAAGAACAGACCTGCGCCTGAAACGCGCTTGGGACAGGCTCGACCTTCTGTACGAAGAGACTGAAGAGCTTTTCAAACGCAGCGTCATCAGCAAAGAGATATGCGAGTTGCGCAACATAATAAACGTCGGTTACCTGATAATGCGTCAGGCAATGGAACGCAAAGAGAGTCGCGGACTGCACTACAACCTTGACCATCCGCGAAAAGATAAATAAAAAGAAGAGAGAGAAAGAATCATGGAGTGGTTAAACGGCCTATTTTTTGAGCACAGCCCCTTGCAGGCAGTAATAATACTGTCAATAATAATCGCGACAGGTCTGGGATTGGGCAAGATACGTATATTCGGCATTTCTTTAGGTGTGACATTTGTATTTTTTGCCGGAATACTTGCCGGACATATAGGAATGTCCATAGATAATAAAATGCTTGCATACGCCGAGAGTATGGGACTTGTACTTTTCGTCTATGAACTTGGATTACAGGTCGGCCCGGGATTTTTCAGTTCCTTCCGCAAAGGCGGATTGCAACTGAACATGTTGGCTATGGGAGTAGTGATATTAGGCACAATAATGGCCGTTGCTCTGAGCTACACTACCGATATTCCCATGAACGACATGGTGGGTATTTTGTGCGGAGCTACAACAAACACTCCTGCGCTTGGTGCAGCGCAACAAACACTTAAAGAGCTGGGGCTGTCATCGACCGGTGCAGCGCTGAGCTGTGCCGTCACATACCCTTTGGGCGTAGTAGGAGTAATTTTGGCCATGCTTGCAGTGCGCAAAATATTTGTACGCCCCACAGACATTGACAATGGAGAGCACGACGACCCCAACCATACATTCATCGCCACATATTGTGTGCAAAACCCCGGAATATTCGACAAAAGCGTCAAGGAGGTTGCCGAACTTATTCACACGAAATTTGTAATCTCGCGTCTGTGGCGCAACAAGAAAGTGAGTATTCCAACATCGGAAATGCTACTGAAAGAGGGCGACCGCCTGCTTGTAGTGACAACAGAAAAAGATGCCCCCACACTCACCGCACTCTTCGGACAGATGGAGGCAAAGGATTGGAACAAGGAGGACATTGACTGGAATGCCATAGACAGCCGCCTTGTATCGCGACACATTGTAATTACCCGCCCCGAAATTAACGGCAAAAGATTGGGCTCTTTGCGTCTGCGCAACAGCTACGGAATAAACATCAGCCGCGTGACACGCAACGGAGTGCAGCTGCTTGCAACGCCCAAACTTATACTTCAGATGGGCGACAGGCTCACAGTGGTGGGCGAGGATAAAGCCATCGAAAATATTGAAAAATTGCTTGGAAACACATCAAAGACATTGAACGAACCTAACCTTGCAGCAATATTCATAGGAATGGTGCTGGGACTGATATTGGGCTCTATACCCATCTGTGTTCCGGGCATGAGCACACCTGTAAAATTAGGCCTCGCCGGCGGACCCATAATAGTAGGTATATTAATTGGATGTTTCGGCCCACGTTTCCATCTTGTAACATACACAACAAGAAGTGCAAACTTGATGTTGCGAGGCATAGGGCTATCGCTCTACCTTGCCTGTTTGGGGCTCGATGCAGGAGCCCATTTCTTCGAGACAGTCATGCGTCCCGAGGGTGCATTGTGGATTGCGCTCGGATTTATAATAACCTTTCTGCCTGTTGCCATAATGGCAGTTTTTGCAATGCGCATCAGCAAACTGGACTTTGGCAGCGCATGCGGAATGTTGTGTGGCAGCATGGCCAACCCTATGGCGCTTAATTATGCTAACGACACTCTGCCCGGCGACAACCCTGCTGTGAGCTACGCTACTGTGTACCCGTTGGCAATGTTCTGCCGTGTGATTATTGCTCAGATTATTGTAATGATGTTCGTGTAAAAAAAAATTAGAGCAAGGATGCTCGAGATTCCCTTTTTACGATGGCGGAATTTTTTAAAGTTACTTCTGCTTAACATTTTCATTGAGAGGCTCATTGCAAAAGGTTACTTTCCAAAAACACAGCGCCGTCAAAATTACAGACAACGAGCACTACACCCCTACCTTCAACAGGATAAACTACCATAGAATATAACTTATATCGGACACAGACACCAATCGTGCTGTCTTTTTCACGCTTACAGAGGCCCCAAAAAGCATTTTCGACGTACTTTTGCCATTTATGCACAGAAATATATCCTGCCGCATTTTAATCGCGCTAAGAGGCTTATACAGGTTCGTAAAAGCATTGACAATAAAAGTAATCGGGCTGAAGAAAATTTTCTTCAGCCCGATTACTTTTATACAAACGGCTTAGGAGTTATTTTGAGGCTTTCTGATCTTTTTTTGAAAGAAAGAGGTAAGCCACAGGAGCCGCAATAAAGATTGATGACAATGTACCAAATATAACACCGAGAATCATTGCAAACGAGAAGCTACGTATGCTGTCACCACCAAGGATGAAGATACAGAGCAACACAATCAAAGTACTGAAAGAGGTATTGATTGTACGAGTAAGCGTTGTATTGATTGAATCATTGAAAAGTGTGTACTTATCACGTTTGGGGTAGAGACCGATAAACTCGCGGATAC
>CAZXIQ010000013.1:0-15821 GCA_964640785.1 uncultured Bacteroidaceae bacterium
CAGAATGTCAAGATGTGTTGTCGAGCGGTTTATTATGGTACTTTTCCCAAGTCCGTTACTGCCGCTCAGAATATTTACGTCAGGGCGTAATTTCCACAGAATGTGTTTGCGATTGCTCCAAAGAGATTCAATCTCTATACTTTGAATATATTTAGCCTGCTTTTCCATAAATTCTCAGTTTTTATAGAGTATAACAAAAGAGGACCTTTATTTTTCTATTTCGCCGGGTATGCGGAAGGCTGTATAAAGTTCGAGCAATGCACCTATGGTCATTGCAACCATCCATTCGTTTCTATGGTGCGTAAACATCAGTACGCCGGCAACAACAAGTACCAATGAACCTATCGTTTGCATGGTGACGAGGCGTCGCAATGCGAAACTTCCGCCATGTACTCTGTTAAGGTATTGCATAACAGCAAACAATATAGCACCAAACGTATAAATATATGATGCAATCTCGCCGCACGACATTTTCAGTATAGCACCAATGAGTAATAATATGGCACCAAGCATAGCCAATGTTCCACGTATTTTCATACTACAAAAGTTGCTTAATCGTCAAAAATAAAAATCTCTTCACCCTCTTTATGCATTCCGTAACGTTCGCGAGCAATTTTTTCTATAAGCACAGGGTCGGCATCAAGCTCTTCAAGTTTACGGGAAAGTTCGTCAAATTCCTCTTGCAACTTTGCTTTTTCTGATTCAAGCGTTGCAATTTCCCGTTTGTTCTGTATATGTTTCATCATATTATTTTCGTCAAGGAAAATAATGATGACAAGAAAAGCAATAGTAACGAAAAGATACTTATGCTTTGAAATCCAAATACCCAACTGAGCTATACTGTCGTTCATGATTTTTAATTTAATTTCGTCTGCCCAAGACAAAGGTAATTGAAATGGGTGAATAAAACAATAATTAGAAACTCAAACAGTTTCATCTATAATATTTTTTATCATTGAAACTGTAATTTCGTTGTTTTTTTACATTAAGGAATGTCTGTTTATGCTCTATGCAATGGTATAAATTCAAATAGTTTCTAAGCAAATAACTCTTTTGCTAATTACCTTTCATGAATTTTTGTAGTGCAAGAACAGACATTTATGTCTTTAATCGTGTGTTCTGATTCTGGTTGTTATGTTAATACTATATTTTTTAAACGGTGCATAACTTTGGCCTATAAGCTCTAATTTTCCGTTGTTGAAAAAATCTGTTTTGCTTGGCCATTGTGATTTTACACTCACCATGTTCTTTGCAATAAGTTCCTCGGTAAGTTCTTTTCTTGGTTTTATCTCATTGTACTTTTCGGGGTTGATATTTACTTCTTTTAATGCTTTTAATGCCTTTTCATATAGGTCATAGGCAAAATAGAATACAAGTTTTTTACATATTTTATCTTCAAGCCCCTTTATCTTTAAACCTTGTACCCTTTGAATATAATTGGCCATAGCATAATATGCATCAACGTAATGAGGATATAATTCAATAGCCTTTGATAGCTTTTCTAATTTTATAATGTTTTTATCGTCTTTGCCGTAGTGATTTTCATAACATATAGTAGTGAGATAATATATTTTTGCTTTTTCCGCTTTGGATAGTGTTTCAAATTCAAATTGCAATAAAGGGTCAGTGGGCAATTTATTATACCACACAATAGCCTGATCATATTTTTTTATTGCTATAGCCGTTTCGGCAATCTTCTGTGCAAGTGCCAAACTTGGTTCTTCTTCATTATACCACCATCTTAATGCGTCGAAGTATATTTCGGTTTTTGATAAAGCACTTCTGCTAATAATTTCCTCGCTTAACTTTTTATTGTAACCTCCTTTGTTCTCGGCAATCAATTTTTTATAATACTGTTCCAATTTTTCGGCATCATTTCCTATAAATCCTGCTTCAATGTCGTTTAAAAAGTTTGAAATTCTTCCTTCATAAACATTTATGTTATTCAATATGTCCTTATCTTTCTCTATGTTTTTTCTAAAAGACATATATTCGCTATATTTATTTTTTGTGTGTGCTATTATGGAATCATATTCAGGTTTTAAATGTTTAATAATGTATGCGTTTGATTCTTTTGTATCTTTTGCTTGGTATTTTTTTATCTCTTTTATAGCGTATCGTTTAAAAAACGCCGAGAAATAATAGTAATTCTCAGGGTTTTTTATGTTGTTATCTGATGAAAATACAATGTCTTTATGCAGTTTATACATAAAATCCAAACTTGCAGAATCTTCAGTGATTAATTTATCTCTCCAATAATTATATGTCTCTTTGGAATACGTATTATGTAATTTGTCGTTTCCATTAAAAATAGAGTCAAAAATCCATAATTCAAAATATTTGGCACATTGTGCTACACGTAATTTTGCAACAGAGAGTGTGTCGGTTGTGCGTTTGCGGTCAATCTGCGAATTAAGGTCGTCAATGTTATCTACTGCAAGGTCGTAAAGCTCCATTATCTGTTTACGACGTTCTGTGAGTTTGTCGTATTTATGTTCAAGAGTGTCTTTTCTTACCATATTCCCAAGTATGGCAATGCCATCCATATACATATCCAAAGTACGGTGATTGCAAGCATTAAAAGCTGCTTCCCATGGCGTATATGCAGCTGCATATCCGTCAGGTGTATGTTTGGCTATATTATTTTTGTATAAAGTTATAAAGCCTTTAACCCTATTTTGGTCGGAGTCGGGTTGTTGTTTTTCTTTGAAGTAACGGCCTGTCTGTTTTTTTGTTTCCGATGTATTTCTTGTTAATGAGTCAGTTACAGAATTGTCTGTTGTCGGTACATCGGTAGTAATAGTATCATGGTGGGCAACAGTGCTTATCGTGTTATTGTTTTTTTCTTCGCTCCATTGGTCGTGAACATTAATTGCTGTTGCGTCCGTAACAGCAATGTTGCATAGAACAACTATTCCTAATATGATATATAAGTTTCTCATACGATTCTTTATAAATATATGTAATACACTATTTTATGTTGTATTTTACACCCATCTGCCATGTGATTGCTCTGACCGGATTGTAGTCTAAGTAAGTTTCGTTAATAAAGTCGTTTTTATAAACCTTTATTCCCATTTCACCAAAAAGTCCCCATCGGTCGTTTATGCGGTAGCTTGTGTTGAACGCGGTGTGAAGTCCAAAATGTATTCCTTCGGGTGATTTTTTACTTGCACTGATGGCACTGTCGGGTGTACGCGGTTCATCTTTGTTAAGTGTGGCAGTGTGTTTCAGATGCTTTGAAACAATGGGGCCAAAGTAGAATGCTGTGGACCATTTCCTTTCAGGCGTATAATGACTGAATATGTTGGTTATGTCGAGTTTTAAATCGAATATTCCGCTAAGAACATTGTAGCTGTTGTGCCACAAACCGATGTTGTTATGCACATCGCCCTTCACAGTCTCTTTGTATCTTTGTATAGTGTTGAAGTCATAATTTGAATAGTCGAGCGAGAATCGCGCGCCAAGCTTTGCGAATGGTTGATATTCAATGCCAAACGCTATGGCTTTGTTGAATCTTGCATCGCCACCATAATGACCGCGCTCGAACATATAGTTTGTACCCGCCGAGGCATTAATCCATAGCTCGGGAATATATGTTACGGGTGTGGAGTTGAGTGCTTTTTTCCCTTCAGCAGGTGTTGTTCCATACTCTATGCCCACAGCGAGGCTGTACCGCACATCGGTATATTGTTTTTCATAGCTTTCAAACGGGTAAGCATCGGGAGCATTATATTTTACAATTGATACTCTCGGTTCAATGAACAATGCCTTTCCCTCCACCGAATGGAATTTAAACTGCATAGCGCCGGTAACACCTCCAAAAGATGCGTCAATCTGCATGTCGCGGTCGTTTGTGCGATATTTCCATTGTTTGCCAAATTCGTAACCACCGGACAAATTAAATGAGAATTTATTTACAATGTCGTTGCGCTCCTTAATAGTGGTAAATAGATTTGTTACCGCCTCGATGCGTCCAATCAGATGCTGCGATTTTGAATAGTAGGTATATTCGGGATGTCCGGCAATTTCGTTTGCAGGTGTTGTCGTTTCGTGCCAGTTACAGTTAGAATATCCTCCGCTGAATTGAAGAGCTATACGTCGGCTGATCCAACGTCCAACACCCATACTGATGTTTGAACCAAGATTATTGCCGAAACTTACCGATGAATTATCGCCCTGAAGACCTGTTGTAAAGAACATGTAACTTGCAGGTTGTATAATTTTATCAACTTGTTTCCTCGAAAAAAGTTCATTCTGCAACATGCGATAGTTTACACCCAGTTGTGCCGATATTGCTCTTACAGGGTTATAGTCCAAGTTTTGTTCATTTATAAATTCATTTTTGTAAATCTTTACTCCGGCCTCTCCGAATACTCCCCATGATGGTGTTATGTTGTATCGTGTATTCAACGCAGCATGAAGCCCCCAATGCGAACTTCGTGGACGTTTTTCGGTCAAACGCACCTTTCCCCCTTCCGGTATTGTTTCGCAATCATCAATCTCAGCATCAATCGAACTGTGTTTCGATAGCATAGGTCCCATGTATATTGCCGTGTTCCATCGTCTTTCCGAATTATATCCGTACAACATGTTCGTAATGTCAAATTTCGCATCCAATATCGTGCTCACAACATTGTATTTCTTGTTCCACAGAGCGTTGGAAGAAGTAATATTGTTGTCCAGTACCATATTGTATTTCGAAATAGAGTTAAAGCAGTATGCCGAGTGGTCTAACATCAATCTTGCTCCGAAATTCTTGAGCGGTTGATATTCTATACCCATCGCAAACGAATAGTTTCTTCTTGCCTTTCCGTCGTAATACCCCCTCTCGAACAAATAATTTCCTCCACCTGCCGCAAATATCGACAATTCCGGCTTGAACATTTCCCTATTTTCAAATCCTTCTTTTCGTGATTTTTGTCTATAACCGCTACCATACTCCACTCCCACCGCAACGCTGTAACGAATGTCGCTTTTATCCTCTGTCATCGTCTCGAAAGGCGCCTCCGCTTTTTGTTGATAGTTCACAAACGACACTCTTGGTTCAATGAACAATGCCTTTCCTTCCACCGAATGGAATTTAAACTGCATAGCTCCTGTCAATCCTCCATACGAAGCATTCTGTTGCAATTCTATTGCATTTGTCAAATACTTCCACTGTTTACCAAATTCGTATCCTCCTAAAATATTAACAGAAAATCCGCCTGCGCCCGCAGTTGTAGTATCCTTTATTGTGTTAAATATGTTTGTTACCGCCTCGATGCGTCCAAAAGCCTGTTGTACTTTTGAATAGTAGTGATACTCCTTTGTTCCTTTTATTATGTCCTCCGGAATAACAGTCTTGTGCCAACTTCCACTTGCATATCCTCCGCTCACCTGAAGAGCAACATGCTTTGTCAGCCATCTTCCTGCTCCCAATGATATATATGGACCTAATTTCTGTTCAAAGTCTATTGATGAGTTATTCATCTGTACACCCGGTGCAAAGAAAATATAATTTATCGGTTGTTTTATTGTGTTCCAATTCTTTCTCGAGAACATCTGTTTCTGCAACATGCGATAGTTTACACCCAGTTGTGCAGATATTGCTCTTACAGGGTTATAGTCCAAGTTCTGTTCATTTATAAATTCATTTTTGTAAATTTTTACTCCGGCCTCTCCGAATACTCCCCATGATGGTGTTATGTTGTATCGTGTGTTCAATGCAGCATGGAGCCCCCAGTGCGAATCCTCAGACTTTTCTTGAAGCAATTTTATAGATGCTCCTTCGGGGATAATCTCTTTGTCGTATATTTCCGTCTCCAAACGACTGTGTTTCGAGAATATGGGACCTACATAAACAGCAGTGTTCCATTTACGTCCCGGATAGTAACCATGAACAATGTTCGTAAGGTCAAATTTTAAATCGAAAATGCCGCTCGAAACGTAATAATTCTTTTGCCATAAACCTGTTTTGTGGCTGATTATATTGTTTGTTGCAACAGCATATTTTTCTAATGAATTAAATGCGTACCTTGAAAAATCATACATCAACCTGATTCCGACAGGGGCAAATGGCTGGTATTCCAAGCCTGCCGAGTATGTCATGTTATATCGTGTAGAGCCATCGTAGTAGCCACGCTCCAACATATAATTCACACCGGCTCCTGTAAATAGTGAAATTTCGGGCGAGAATCTGTGTCGTTTGGCAATGGCGTGCAGTGTGTCATTTCCTATACCTGTAACATTATTCCCGGCAGAGAGTTCGGGGGTAATTCCAAACTCCATACCCAATGCCAAGGTATAACGTGTATCGTTAAATTTTTCCTTAATATGGCTATGCGGGTACTTATATGGAATTTCGTAGTTGATAAATGATACTCGTGGTTCCAAAAATATTGCCTTGCCCTCGCACGAATGGTATTTCAACTGCATAGCGGCAGTAGGACCACCATACCAACTATTTGTCTGTTCTGCAATATTGTTTCCTTTATATTTCCATTGGTGGCCATATTCATAACCACCTAACAAGTTTAGGGATACGTCGTTGTTTAAATTGTTCTTCCCTATTTTAAGAACGTTTGCAACCGCCTCCAGTCGTCCGAATACGTGCTGTGTTCTCGACATGTATCTATATTCGGGTGTCCTCTCTGATTCGTTGGCAGCTGTGGTCATTTCGTTCCACGCGCCCGATGAGTAGCCTGTCGATATTTGCAAAGCTAAACATTTGTCGAACCAATGTCTGAATCCAAAATTGAAATATGCACCGAGGGTCTTTTCCCTGTCGATAGAGGCGTCGCTTGCTTGTAACCCGCCGGCCATAAACATGTAGTTCTGTGGAAATACAATTTTGTTTGCATATATGTTTGCGGGAAGGTCGTTGTGCAGTTCGTAGTTCAAGGAACCCCGCATGCCGTACAAGATATTGTATTTAGAGTACCAATATCCGGCAGGAGCACCATTATAACCCTCTGTTCCTAATGCTAAGTGTGGTTCCAAAGACAAACTCGAACGGCTGCCCAGCTTGATGTTTGCAAGCAATCCCAAAAGAACAAATTTCGCATTTTCCTTGTCACCTTGCAGCTCGGGTGTCTCGGTGTTTATTGCTATAAGTTCCGCATTTTGCATTCCCACGCCTATGGTCGATGAAAATTCCACTGTGCGGTAAGGGTTGTAGCCAAAATAGTAACGTGTAAAATTGAAGTGGTGATTTAATTGTAGCGAGTAGGTCTTCAGTTCGTTCCACCCCGATTTTAAAGGATAGTTGCCCAGCTCACCTAAAATGCTGAGTGTATGAAATTTATTTAACTCTTTGCCGATTATTATACCAAATGTCTGACCGGGGTCGAATAGAAACTCTTTTCGTCCGACAAATTGATTCATTCCTGCCGATAGGCCGAAATACATGTGCGAGAAGATATTATTGTTAGAATATTTTACAGAGTCGGCCTTGCGGTATCGGCCTTGCATCGCCCAACGCTCAGCAGCGTTAAATCCGTAATTGCCGGCGCTATACACTGTTCGTGGAGATGTGACACGCTCCCCTTTGACAGTTTTTGTTGTGTCACTGCTTTGTTTGTTGTCGGTCTGTGCGCATACAGATGTCGCAAGCACTGTATAAAAAAACAGTAATATAATATATTTTATATGTTCGAGTTTCATCCTCATTATTTGGAAACTATTTTTAATTTATTATGAATATATGTTACAAGAACTGTATATATTTATTGCATTTATTGCTGTTCAGATATTCGTCTCTGAATGTTTTCAGCCTTGTTTTTAATTCTTTGTTTCGCATTATGCCATTGTCTTTTATTAGCGAGATATTAAGCACTGACATATATCTTTTGTCTAAGTCGAAACATTTGAAAAGAGCCTCTTTGGCCTCTTCGTCGTTGCTCTTGTCTTTGTCGTAAAGTAGTTCCAATGCGCGCATGTACCATGTGAATGGGTGTTTTTCGTTGTACATCGGATTCTCTTCGTGTCTGTCGGGCATAGTAACTGCATTTTGTTTTGCTGTTATGCTGTCGGGCGAAAGGCTTTCTTGTGAAATGCTCTCGTCCCGAACATCTGTTTTCTTTTCTTGTTTCACAGTGACTATGGTGCGCATAGTATCTTGCCAAAGTTTTATTGCACCACTGATAGCGCGATTATCCGGTTCGTCATCGTCCAGAATCAAATCTCTATCGTTGCTTGCTACGAGCATCATCTTTATATCGCGCACGAAACTTTTTGCCAGATACTGCGCCGCAAGCGATTTATTCTTTTTCTCTTTCTTCAGTGCCAATACTGCTTTCAGATAATCTGAAACAGCATTGTCCGGTAATTCTTCAGCTACCGCTTCGGCTGTTTTTATATGTTTTTCTTCTCCTGTGGCCAAATTTATTATAACAGAATTTGTTACAGATGTTCCCGAAACGAAGTTACGCACTTCTTCTGCCTCTTCTTCAGTAAAGCCTCCACCGGCTTTATAACCGCCACGCAAACATTTTGAGAAAGCAAGTAACACTTTATATTGCATGTTGTTTGAATCATTGCTTGACTTAAGCAACGACTCCAATGCCGGAATGTCTTTCTTTAATGAAGGGTCGGTTTGTTTTAGTAACATTATTAATTGATTGGCTGCAATCAATGGAGCATTTGTATAAGCAAATGTTATAGTGTCGCCGGAATCGTTGGCGCGACGTTCTTGATGGAATTGTTTTACTGTGAGCTTGCCCGAAGAGTCCTTTTCCAAATTCAAATCCAAGAAAGGTTGCAACAACTCTAAATCGCAAGTGTCGCGAGCAATATATTCACTTGCAAGAATGCAAGCTGCGTAAGCCCAATAACCATCGTTTTTATATTCGTTGTTATCTTTTCTTTGTGTTATTTTCAGCGCATGTCTGGCTGCATTTTCCAATTCCATTTTATCTCTCTTGTCATCCTCGTTTATAGCATTGAAAAGATTCCAAAAATCGGCACGCTGATTAATACTGTTTTTGTTTATTCTATATTTGCCCAATACCTCATGAGCTGCCATTTGTCTATTCTGGCTCAGTGTTGCAACATATCTTACAGTTCTTAACAGGGGCAAAATGGAGTCTCTCAATAAGGTCGAGTAATAAGGCAACTTTTTTATTTGTGCAGCCTGCATATCTCTCTTGTCGGGGTATTTGTTACAGATTTCTTTAATTTCTTGCGCTTTGTCATTGTGCCCCTTTTCTTTTAAGACATTGACAAGTGCTTCCCAAGGTGCGACGTCCGACTCGTTAAGACGAGGCTGAACATCTCTTCCGCTCAAATATTTTGTAATGATGTTTGCCAATGATTGCGCACGGCGTTTCGCAAGGTTCTTATTGTCTGCAACAACACCTTCGGGGGATGCAATACCGACAATTTTAAGATCTATTATGGTTATTGGATTAGGCGTGGATTTACTTTGTCTGATATTTTCAAAAGTTTCGTGTACCTTTTGTAGATTTATAATATTTATAGAGTCATTAAGTTTAATTTCGGCACTGCTGTTATCAAAGTTTAAATGTATTTCTGCATAATCTTCCATGGCTCTGTCTGCCATAGTCTCTTTAAAGTCTTCCGGCTCGGGAACGAATGCTTTAAATGAAAAGTCGAGAAATTTCAATGGGTTTGAACGTTCACCATCGTTACTATATTTGTATGTATGTACTTTGGTGTTATAATCGTATACCTCTACTATCCCACCGAATGGATAAGGGTGGGAACAATCGGGGTCTTGCCCCCATAGTTTATCAATTATATTGACATATATTGTATCGGATTTTGGTGAATAACTTATATTTGAGCAGTTTCCATTATCGTCATACGTCATTAATGCGGAATTTTCGTGCATGTAACGATAAAGGGAGTCGTTTGTTAAGTCAAATGCCATTCTTCGACGTTGTGTGAAATTATATTCTTTCTTGTCATTGTAAAATGCATAACCGTAAGAGAATATAGTGTCACTTTCTTCATTTGCAATGTCGATGCGATCATACCAAACAGGCTGTACCACCACGCGCATGTTGGAAGAGAGTCTGTATGGTATACTGAATTTGATTGAACCGATGAGAGTGTCGCCGCGAGCCGTGTTTTTGGAAACAGGTGTGGTGACAATTTTTCCTCTTTTTGCTATAATTTCCGTTCCTTCCAATAATCCTGCGTCAAATCCGCCGTCGGCCATCTGCTTACCTAACTTGCTGCCATTGTTCTGTTTATTATTGTCAGTAATCTTTTTCAAATAAAAGCGTTCACCCCTTGAAACATGTGCGACGCTACGCATGATGGGAGCATAGCCATAATCGTGATAAACAATCACAAGATAGGCATCTGATGCTACGGTGATAGAAAACTTTCCGGAATTGTCGGTTTTTTCGGCACTATAATATAAATCCTCGCCTCTTTTCAACTCGTTTGATGAGTTCTCTTGTAATTTTTTATAAGCATCCTCGGCTTGTTCTTTTCTTGAAAAAACATATATCCTGACCTGTTTGAATGGATTGATTCCTTGTAGAAACGGGGTGTCATCAATATCAACTTCAACCGATGCATTGATAACAATTTTTTCATTCTGTCCTTGCACAGACACAGCGCCTCCCACGACAAAAAGCAGTAGCAGCAAAGAACGGAGCAGATGTTTGTTTATATGTAAGAGTATATTCATCTATATTATCAGTTTATTATGTACGACACAGAGAGTTCGAGTTTTGGAATAAGCATTACCCCCCAATCGTTAGCTTTATCTTTATAACCATTATCGTATTTATCGCCTTTGAAATAGAATTTTTGACGATACCCCATCAGGCTCAGTCCTCCGCAAAATTCAATATTCCAGCGCGACGAGAGGTTGAACACGTGGCCGCCAATGATTCCCACCGCGGCCGAATTTCCTTGGTGTATCTCTTTGCCTATATGTAAATTGTAGTTGGCCAAATGTGTCGATAAGCCTACGAATTGTCGAGTCATAGGACGGCCGCTGAACCAATATTTGATGCAGGGTGCTATTGCTATTATGCGTGTATATTCTGCCCACCACGTGTCGTTGGTACCCATGATGTCCAATCCTAAAGTTGTCTTGTTGCCGACAACCAATTCGATACCCAAATTGGGTATCATTGCACCGTTTTTTACAAGGTCGCTTTTGACTGCCATCATTTGGGCGTTCATTTGCATGGCAAAAAACAGTGATAGTATTGCTATTAATAATTTCTTTCTCACTATTGTGGAATTTATTTGTTTACTCTGTTGTTGTGTTAGAGGTCTGTACCTGTTTTTTCGTTGTATATAACCCATGCGTCGATGTTGGCATCTTTGTCGGTGTTGCTCTGTATCTCTTCATAGTCTATTGTAATGGGGCTTTCGATATTAAGTTCGACGGGTAACATGTACCTATGTATGATGTTATAGTTGAGGTTATTCTTGCATGGCCTGTCCGGCGTGTGGGTCTCTTTGTATTTCTTTATGGTATTGTATAGATTTATGCCTACATTGTATAGCTTGCTTTTTTCCTCTCCTGCATCGTTATGTGTGTATGTATATATTGCCAATTGCAAAATTCCCGGGCCGGTAATTGACTGTGGGGCACTGTTTGCCAAAAGACCCATCACCGATATTTCGCCTCGATAGCTCATTGTTGTTTCGTCATCGTTGGTGGCAGTCGCATGGTTTACAACGGGGAACACCATTTTGTATGTCCTGTTGGTGTAAAGTTCTTCTGTCATTATATTCATCTTTTCCGGTATTCCGGATATTTCGGCTAACACCTTTAATGAATCTACCTTTATGGCCTTTATGTCAAAGTTGAATACAATGTCTTGTGTTACGCACGACGGACGCATCACAATATTATTGACTTCTTTTTCTTTGCTTATGCCGTGCATTTCATCTGTGTGATAGTAGAAAATGGGGCGTGCCTCGTAATGTATGTATTTTGAGTATGGGTTAAAGTCGTGCCAATCTTTTTTGTATTTGTCTTTAATGCCCTCTTTAAGTTCATTTAAGTTGTATGTTCTGTACTCGACAGTAAGCCTGTTGCCTTTTACGGCAGATGCCATTGATTGCAATGAACTGTAACTGTATTTGTGTGCAGGGCAATTATTCTCAAAGTCGAATGTGAGGAATCTGTATTCTCCCTCTTTTAACAAAAAAGTATCAGCGAGACGCATCTCTGTGCTGTCTGAATCGTGCTCGGAAACTGTTCCCGTTGCCGGTGTGAAATATTTTGCCCAATCTTCGTAGTTGTCTGGCTTGCTGTCCAGCAGATAAACTCCCTTGTTTATGCCTTTTTCTTTTATCTCGTTGATGTCGTGCGATGTTGTTTGGTAACAACACTCCCATGAGCGTATTATTCTGTATGCAAATATTGCCATGGAGTCGGGGCGTTGATGCCTGCCTAAGTCTCCTTCCCAGTCGTACACAACCTCTACCTTGGCAAGATGGGGATGTACTTCGTCGTAACATAGCTCAACTTCTGTGTCGCATGATGCTGTTATCATCATACAGGCTAACGAGAGTATTGTTATATATTTATTCTTTATAGACATAATAATATAGGCAACTTTTATTCTTTTGTTGATGTTGTGTTGTTCTTGCGTTTGCTTTTTTCTTTCTTTGCCTTTTTCTTGGATGCAGCACCCACCTTTGATGTGTTCAATTGCGTTACAAGTGCCGCTGTCTGCATTTTCAGCACATTGTTGTTGGCTTCAATCTCTTGATTTTTACCATTAAAAGCAAAATTCAAAGGTTTTACAAGATATATTGTGTCAAGAACGCCTTGCTCTAATATGTTGAAACCTTTCGGTTTTTCGTCAAGATTCAAGAATATATATACACTCGATAAAGTATCTGTGTTGTATGTTACAGTAGTTCCAAAATATTTTTTGTTGTGGTTGGTTATGCAGTATTCGTTGATGTCAGGAATGATGTCTACTAAATATTCCAATAGATTTATCGGTTTAAGGCTGTCGCCGTTGCCGATGTATAGGTTTCTAAGCGAATTGTACTTAGAGAGCATACGTGTTTCTACACTTTCATTTTTGTCGTCTTTGCCAATTTCGCTGTATGATTTTATTATTTCGTTTAATTGCTTGTTCTTGAGTTGGCTTATTGAGTCTATCTGCTTGTTGGGAATGGTCTTTTTATAGCCATACGACAACATCTTGTTAGAAATTTCGAGGTATCCATACATTGGTTTCAACCTTTTTAGGTATAGCGTACTGTCTACGTCGGGTATCTTTTTGAGAAGTTTGTTATATGTATCAATGTCAGAGTTCTTGCGTGAAATTTCTGCATTGAAAATGGTTATAGAGTCGTTGTTTACATATTTATTCAGCATATTATATGTTGTATCATATTTTGCTTGTATTTCTCTGATTTTTACAGAGTCTCCATTCCCTTTTTTTATGTATCTCTCTACTGACACTTTTATGGTATCTCCATTTTCTTTGCGAGCTATTCTTATATTCTTTATTCCTCCTCTCACACTCATACGTTTCTTGTATAATTGTCGTAGGTCGTATGCTGCTTTCATCATTTCTATTTTACTCTTGTTGGTTTCCACTATCTGCTCGCGTATTGATGTGGGGCGATAAACTACGGCAATGTTTATGTCGGTTACAAGAGGGTAGGGCAGAAAACGTCCGTTATTGGTGTTTGTGTGGTGATAGCAGCGTGAGTCGTTGTCATATTCGAACTCATCGTATTTTGTGTAGATGAATCCTGCGCCCAGTCCCAATTCAAAGTCTATGGCCGAGCCGTTGCTGTATTTGTATAGCGGAACATCGTAACCGAAAGACAATCCCATGCCTATGGATGTACCTTGATAACCGGTGTCAGTTAATTTCAATGTGTAATTATCGTATGAGAGGTAGGGGCCTATGTAATAGCCTCTATAATTGCGCGGCCTTTTGCGTGATTTTATGGAATATTTCTTTGCTTGCAATTTGTCGTAGAAACCCTCAACGGAGTTCATCCAGTTTTGTTCCCACTCTTCGCGTTTGTATGTTCTGAAGTACCAGCGGGTTTCGGCTTTTACGCCACCGATGTTATAGACGTAGCGTTGCGCTTGTTTGAAATTGGAATTCCAATTATAACGTCCACTTATATTTAGCGATACTTTGTTGTGCTTTTTATGGATAATGTCATACTCGACTCCGATGTTAGGAGTCATTAAAAACCAATTGGCTGCATTGGTGCGTACACCGATACGGTCTTTGAATGGATTAGTACTGTCGTTTGTATTTTTGTCTTCCATATTTGCCGAGCAGACAACCGAATAGCATAGCAATAATATGGATAGAAGAATTTTATTCTGCATCTTTGCCTAACGTTGATAATAATTTTGTGTATAATACATTTTTTAGACAAATGAATTATTCGCAAATATATATAATATATACATTTTACCAAAATTTTATAGAAAATTCTATAAAAAATATAAGGTTGTTCTACGTATCGGTTTATGTTGATTTTTTATTTGAGATAACTTGTCATATTAATTCACACAGAGGGTTAGCTACTTATTATAGCTGACCCTCTGTGTGAATATGAATTTGTTTGTTGGTCTGTTGCTGTCTTTGCAGAGTTGTTAAGTTTCTTTGTAGAGACTGCAAATGAACCTCAAACCTTTTCTTAGATGTTGGCAATCTTGAAGTTTTTGTAGAGTGTTTTTGTCTCGGCACCTTCTTTAACCTGTATCAAGATACGTCCGGGAACGGTTTTAAGAGCTTCGTCAGTAAACTCGGCAACAGCCTCGCCATTGATAAATGTTGCCACCTTGCCCTCTTTCACTGAAATGCGGAAATTGTTCCATTCGTCCTTCTTCAGCAAAGAGAGTTTCTCTTCGGGAATCTCGAATTTCCAACCGGCAATTTCACCCCATGCTTTACCCTTTTTGGGGATAAATGCGTGGAACCAGATGGGTGCACAATCTTTGCCCTCGCTCTTAATATCTACTGAGAAGTCAAAGTCGTAGAGGTAGTTACGTGTAGCGATGCAGCCCTCTGTTTTCTCTTCTCCGTTTTCTACAACAAGGTTACCCTCGCCGTCTACCGATGCTTTGATGTTGCCGAATGTGTCCCAGCCTGTAAGGTCTTTGCCGTTGAACATTAGTGCTGCGGCACGCTCTTTCGCGGGAAGTTCTTTTATTTTGATGTTACGGAACGATGCGGGGTCACCGTGGTCCTGCAAGCATAGAAGACCTGTGTTGCACAATCCGTACTCGGGTGCCATTGTCCACTTTCCGCTTGCCTTTCTTACGAACCAATCGTCTGTCCAAGCTTCAAACTCTACGATTTTTTCGCCATTGAGCCAGTGCTCTACGTGGCCGTTGTCAAATACAATTTTAGAAGAGTTCCACTCGCCGACGGGGTTGATGTGCATTTTGCTGTAATCTGGAAGGTGCATAGCATAGTCTACACCGATTTTCTGCCAATCTTCCAATTTTGCGGGTGCGTGTTTTTGCTCCCAACCTTCAACGTCGATAAGCTGATACTCGGGTGCTGTTACGTAGGGTACGCTGAACTGAGGACGTTCGACAACGTGGTAGAGCATGCCGCTGTTACCGCCGTTTGTAAGTTTCCAATCCCATACAAGTTCAAAGTTTGCAAATTTTTTGTCGGTAACAATGTAGCCGTGACCGTCGCTACCTTCGCCCGATGCTTGGATGCAACCCTCAACAACGTGCCAACCACCGGCAAGAGTGTCGCGGTTGTAGCTGCGCCAGCCGTTGAGTGTCTGGCCGTCGAAAAGAAGTTGCCAACCTTCAGCTTTTTCAGCCTCGGTAAGAGTGTTGGGCTGTGCCCCCTGTTGGCACGATGTCAGCATTCCGGCAACTAAAGCCGATG
>CAZXIQ010000014.1:0-15018 GCA_964640785.1 uncultured Bacteroidaceae bacterium
GGCGAGGCTATATGTCGTTGCGAAATAAGTTTCCTGCCCCGTCCCGAAGACGACGAAGATTGATTCACTTATTGATAAAGGATTATAAAATATAAAGTCTCTTGCTTTTAGAGTAAGAGACTTTATATTTTTAGGAATTATCTTTTCTTTCTGAACTTTTCCTCCAATGTCTGCATCCATTCGTACCAATTAGGAATGTAAATTGTTGCAAGCACTGTGTTAAGAAACATTCCAAAAACTACTGCGGTGCCCAATGCCAAGCGGCTTTCTGCGCCTGCGCCACCGGCAAATAGCAGAGGCATTACTCCTAATACAAATGCAAAAGAGGTCATGAGAATAGGACGCAACCTTATGTGTCCCGCCTCGTAGGCGCTTTCTCTGATGGGGTTTCCCGCTTTTCTGAAGTCACGGGCAAACTCTACAATCAGGATGCCGTTTTTCGCGCTCAGCGCAATGAGCAAAATTATTCCTATCAAAGTGTAGATGCTTATGGGTAGTCCCATAATCCAACAACCGAGAATGGTACCAAGCAGGGCGATAGGTGTTCCCATGACTGCTGCTACGGGACTGCTCCAGCTTTCGTATTGTGCGGCAAGCACAAGGTAGGCTACCAACAATGCAAGCACAAGTATTACTATGGTGGTGTTGCCGGCGGTCTCTTCTTGATAGGCGACGCCTGTCCATTCGCTACCAAACTCATTGCCAACCTCTTCGTTGAAAAGTTGCGTCATTTCGCGCATTGTTTCACTTGTGCTGTACCCCGGGGATGTGTTACATGTCAGAGTTGCACTGTTGTACATATTGTATCTGCCCAACTGGTCTATGCCCAATATACTGCCGCTTTTTGTGAAACTGCTGAATGGTACCATTTCTCCTTTGTCGTTGGCAAGGCTTAGTCGCATAACACTTTCTATGAGTTTCTGGCTATCTTCTCCGGCAGCCATTTTTACTTGCCATATACGTCCCAGCATGACAAAATCGTTTATGTAGGCTGCTCCCATGTAATTGCTCAGTGTAGATAGCAACGACCCGATGTCTACTCCCATTGTTGCGGCTTTTTCGCGGTCGATGTAAAGATAGAATTGGGGTACGTTTGCCTCGAACGAACTGTTCATGGCTGCTATTGCCGGCTTTCTTCTGAACTCAGTAAGAAGCACGTTAATAGCTTTCTGCATCTCTGTTAGCCCCAACGCCTGTCTGTCCTCAATCTGTAATTGCATCCCGCCTGTTGCGCCCATGCCCGGAATTGCCGGTGGCACCATTGCAAAGCATTGAGCCTCTTCTATTGTTGCATAAGCCTCTTTGTTGAACCTCTCTACTACGTCGCTCGCCGAGTGTCCTTGCCCCTTTCTCTGTTTCCAATCTTTCAGCACTACAAAAACTGTGACAGCATTGCTCTGTTCGCCATTGTTCATGATGCTGAATCCGCTAATGCTGATGTTGCTTTCCACTTCGGGGTAGGTGGCAAGTATTCTGTTAATCTTCTCGGCGACCTTTTCGCTGCGTGTAAGCGAAGAGGCGGGTGGCAGTTGTGCTGCGATAATCATATATCCTTCATCCTCTTCGGGTATAAAGGTGGTGGGCCATTTTGCAAACATTATTATTGCGGTTGCTGTCAGCGCAACAAAGCTTACGGCTGCTATTACCGGCTTTTTTAGTAGATAGGTGGCGCATTTGTCATACGTGCGTTGTATGTTGTTGTATGCGCGGTCGAACAATGTAAATATTATTCCCTTTTTACGGCTGTTGTCTGTGGGGCGTAACAGTATTGCGCACAGGGCCGGGGTGAGCGTCAGTGAATTAAAACCGCTTAACAAAGTGGATGCGGCTATCGTCAGTGCAAACTGCTTGTAAAGTTGTCCCGAAATTCCACTTATCATTGTTGTTGGCAGAAAGACGGCCATCATTACAAGTACGACGCCTATTATGGGGCCTGTAATCTCTTCCATAGCCTTTTCTGTTGCTTCTTTTGGCGGCAGTTTTTCTTCGTCGAGAATGCGCGTGGCATTCTCCACCACCACTATTGCGTCGTCCACCACTATGGCTATGGCAAGAATTAATCCAAAGAGTGTCAATGTGTTTATCGAGAATCCCAATAACTCCATCAGTGCCAGCGTGCCAATGAGCGACACTGGTATTGTCAGGCAGGGAATGAGTGTTGCGCGCCAGTTTTGCAGGAAAAGAAAAATTACAAGCACCACGAGTAATGTTGTTTCGAAGAGCGTGTACAGCACCTCTCTGATGGAGCTGCGTACTACGTTTGTGGTGTCGAGTGTCACTTGATAGTTTACGCCGGGTGGAAAATCCTCGGCAAGCTGCTCCATCTTTGACCTTATGGCATTTGAAACATCGAGTGCGTTCGACCCGGGCGATTGATAAACAGCAAGGGCGGCTGTCGGTCTTCCGTTCAGACGCGAAGAGGCCGAATAGGTCTCGCTGCCAAGCTCTATGGTAGCAATGTCTTTAAGCCGCAACATGGTAACTCCATCGTTCTTAACTATAATATTCCCAAACTGCTCTTTGTTTGCGAGTCTGCCTTGTACGTTCAACGTGTACTGAAAAGCATTGTCGGCACCTTTGCCCAACGTCTGTCCCACATATCCGGCCGATACAGCCATATTCTGTTGGCTTATAGCCGAGTATACCTCGGCCGGAGTTATACCGCGTATGCGCATCGTTTCGGGGTTCAGCCAGATGCGCATGGAGTAGTCGCCTGCACCCATGATGTTCACCGCGCCTACTCCGGGGGTGCGTGCCAATTGGTCGGTTATTTGTAATTTTGCATAATTGGAAAGGTATAATTGGTCGTAAACAGAGTCGCCTGTGAGTGTAAGGAACAGCACTATATTTGTTGATTGTTTCTGCACCGTTACGCCCAACTGCGTAACTTCGCTCGGCAGGGAATTCATGGCTACGTTCACCCTATTCTGCACAAGCACCGTTGCCATGTCTATGTCTGTCCCCACTTCGAAAGTGACGGTCAGCTGGTACGTTCCTGCCGACGAGGATGTAGAACTCATATATATCATTCCGTCCACTCCGTTTACCTGCTGTTCTATGGGTATTCCCACCGTTTGCGCTATTGTCTCGGCATTTGCTCCCGGGTAGTTGGCTGTCACCTGCACCGTTGGTGGTGTAATATCGGGGTATTGGTCTACGGGTAGAATGAATAGGCAGATGCCGCCGCCAACCAACAGCAACAGTGACAGTACTGTTGCAAAAATAGGCCGCTCTATGAAGAATTTCGGAAAGTTCATTTTTAGGTAAGTTCTATAAATTAATAAATGTTGTTGCTGCTATTTCTCCATTATGGGTGTAACTTTCATGCCGTTTCTCACCTTCATCAGCCCTTTTGTCACGTAACGTTCATCCTTTTTCAGCCCGCTTGTGACAAGCCTCATGCTGTCGTTTACAACATCGCCTGTTTCTATGTGACGGTACTCCACAATGTCGGAATTATTTACCGTGTAGATGAATTTTCCAAGCTGGTCGGTTCCTATGGATGCGTCCTTGATGAGAATGCCTTCGGGTACTTTCTTGTATGGCAATATGACGCTTATGTACGACCCTGCTTTCAGAAACCCATCTTCGTTCTTAAGCTCGGCGCGCACCCTCAATGTACCGGTGCTTAGCTCTACATTGGGCGACAGGTAGTCCATTTTAGCTTTGCGGCGAAAGTAGTTGTCGCCGCCCAGATTGAAAGTTATATAATCGTCCTGCTCTACCTTCCCGCGTTTCTGACGTTGCAACCATTCATTGTCGGTAATGTCAAAATAAGAATACATAATGTCGTCCTTGTACAGCGTTGCAAGCGTCACGGGAGAGCCCGCTCCGGCAACGTAGCTGCCCGCAGACAGTGTGCCCAAACTCACAAGTCCGTCGTGTGGCGCTCTTATGTAGCAGTATCCCAAATTTGTTTTTGCGGTGTTGAGCTGCGCCTCGGCGTTGCTTACAGCCGCTCTGCCCGTTGCAACGTCTGTTTGCGATTGCAACAGCTCTATCTGGCTGACGGCGTTGCGCTTTATGGCAATCTTCATTCTTTCGTAATTGTTTTCGGCATATTCGAGGTTGGCTTTTGCTGTTTGCAATGCAGCCTCGGCCTGTTTCACTGCATCCTTGTATTGCGTGGGTTCTATGACGAACAGAATGTCGCCTTTTTTTACTCTCTGCCCTGCTGTGTAATAAGAGCCTTCGAGCGTGCCGTTCACTCGGCCGACGATGGCTACTGTTGCGTCGGCGTCCAAATATCCGGGGTATTCTCGCGTGAGCGTAACTTCTTGAACGACAGGAAGAGCTACCTCCATCGGCAGGCTCTCTGTTGTAACATTGTCTCTCTTTTCACTGCAACTGCAAACTATAATCGTTGCCACTATTGTAAAAATAACTCTTTTCATTGTATTTGAATTAAATTAATCCTTTTTTACCATCCTCCGCCGAGGGCCTTATATAGCTGCACGAGTGCCACAAGCGAGTAGCCTTGTGTGCGCACCAGATTATCCTGATAGCTTAACAGCGAACGTTGGGCGTCGAGCACATTCTGAAACGGCGTAAGTCCTTGTTTGTAAAGCTCAAGTGATAATTCAAGTGTCTCCTCGCCCTGCCTTACGGTCTCTTTTAGGGTTTCTATCGACAGTATTGAGTTTTTGTACAGGCTCATGGCGTTGCTCACCTCTTGTACGGCAGTCAGCACTGTGCTGTTGAAGAGTATGATGCTCTGTTCAAGTTCGGCTTTTGCCTCGATGGTGGCATTTATCCTTTTTCCGCCGCTGAATATATTCCACGTCATTGTGGGTGCAATCTCCCACTGCATGCTTTTGCTGCGTATCAGTTTGTCAATATTATTTGCCGAATATCCGAATGTGCCGTTAAGGTAAAATGTCGGCAGCCAGTCGCGTTTGGTGGCTCCCAACAGCGCCGCTTTTTCCTCTACCGAAAATTCGGCGGCTCTGACGTCGGGACGTCGGCGCAACAGGTTGGCCGGCACTCCCACGGCAACAATGTCTACAAAGTCGGGTAGAGGCCGGGGCTTTTCGAGCCGTTCGTTTATGCTGCCCGGGTAGAGCGCCAGCAGCACGGTTAGCGAGTTAATGTATTGTTCTATTGATGATTGCATTGAGGGGATTGATGCAAGCGTGCTGTAATATACCGACCGCGCTTGGGCAACGTCGAGTTTCGATGCAAAGCCGGTCTCGTAACGTGCCTCGACAATTTCCATAATCTCTTTTTGCGACTGCGCATTTTCGCGCAGAACACTCATTTCCGACTGACATTGCCGCAACGAAAAATAGGCGTTTGCCACTTCGGCGCACAGTGTGACCATTGTGGCGCGATACTCCTCTTCTGTTGCCTGAAAAGCTCTCTTTTGGGCTTGTGCGCGTTTGAATATTTTACCAAAGACATCAACCTCCCAATTCATCGAAATTGCACTGCTGAAGTATCCGTACCACATTTCTGTGTCGCCTGTCTGTGACAGGTTGCCGCTTGCCTTTTCGCGTGTCCATCCTGCCGATAAATTCAGTGTGGGCAGCAGTCCGCTCTGCGTCATTCTCAGGCCTGCTTTTGCAATTCTTATGTTTGTCAGTGCCGTCATTGCCGAGAGGTTACGTTCGGTGGCAATGGTTATTAACGAGTCGAGCAATGTGTCCTCGAACTTTTTCCACCAAAAATCGTCGTCGGGCATTGCAGCCACAAATAATTCATCGTCCTGCCACTCGGGTGGCAGCGTCTCCATGAGCAGGCTCTGCTGTCCTGCCGAGGGGTGTGCGGTAAGAACCACAAGCACGCAGCAAAAAAATATTTTTTTCATATAAAAGTTAGTGAATAAACACACATTTAACAAACTGCCAAATGATTAAGTTTGCGTAAATAACCGTAAAATGTGGTGGAAATAATTACAAAATGTGGTTCAATATCCTACAAAAAAGGTAATTTTAGTAAAGTAAAGTTTGTGCTTAGATAAACAAATTATAACTTTGCAATCTAATTTTTAATATATGGAATTTAACATTATTGTGCTGGCAAAGCAGGTTCCCGACACCCGCAACGTAGGGTCGCAGGCGATGAACCCCGACGGTACCATCAATCGTTCGGCTCTTCCTGCCATATTCAATCCCGAGGACCTCAATGCCCTTGAACAGGCACTTATCATCAAAGACAAGAATCCCGGTAGTCGTATAACATTGCTCACGATGGGTCCTACCCGTGCGGCAGACATTCTTCGCGAAGGACTTTATCGCGGCGCCGATGCAGGTATTTTGCTCACCGACCGCGCCTTTGCCGGTGCCGATACATTGGCAACCTCGTATGCGCTGACTTCGGCAATACGCAAAATAGGAAAATACGACATAATATTGTGCGGTCGTCAGGCTATCGACGGCGACACGGCTCAGGTTGGTCCTCAGGTGGCTCAACAGCTCGACCTTCCGCAAGTTACTTATACTCGTCGCATTCTCGACATAAACGACGAAAAGATACTCGTTGAACGTTCAATAGAGAATGGAGTAGAGGTTGTCGAGGCACCCCTGCCTTTGTTGCTTACCGTTGATGGTGCGGCGGCTCCCTGTCGTCCCCACAACGCCTATCGTCTGTTGCGTTTCCACCGCGCGGCAACCCCCACAGAGCAAGCAGCCGAGGGTTACCGTTACGCCGATAAAGTGGCAGCAGACAGCAGTCTGACATTGCAGGAGTGGAATCTTGCCTACGTGGGCGGCGACGCATCGCGTTGCGGTCTTTCGGGCTCGCCCACAAAAGTGAAAAAAGTTGATAATGTAATTTTTCAGGCAAAAGAGAGCAAACGTTTCACTGCCGACGACGAGCAGATAAAAGAACTTGTAGGCGAATTGCTTGCCAATCACACCATAGGATAATATTATGAACAACATATTAGTATATTGCGAACTTGACGGCTCTCGTGTGGCCGAAGTAAGCCTCGAATTGCTCAGCAAGGGGCGCGAACTTGCCGACACCCTCGGCGTTTCACTCGAAGCGGTGGCGTTGGGCGAAAATCTCGCAAGCATTGCTGCGCAGGTATTCCCCTACGGCGTCGATAAATTGCATCTTTTCGACGATGCTCGTCTTTCACCCTACACGACATTGCCCCACGCCTCGACGTTGGTGAAATTCATCGGTGAGCAACAACCGCAGATATTCCTTCTTGGCGCAACGGTTATTGGTCGCGACCTTGGTCCCCGCGTGTCATCGGCATTGCGTAGCGGACTTACCGCCGATTGCACCTCGCTCGAAATAGGCGACTACGAGGATAAAAAACGTGGCGAGACGGTTAATAACCTTCTCTACCAGATAAGACCGGCTTTTGGCGGAAACATTGTTGCGACAATTGTCAATCCCTACAACCGCCCCCAGATGGCAACGGTTCGCGAGGGAGTAATGCCCTTGAAAAAGGTTCGTCCCGACGACTATACAGGCGAGATTATTCAATATAATGTGGCCGACTATGTAAGCGAGGCAGACTTTGTGGTACGCATCGTCGAAAGACACCTTCAGTCGGCCGAGAATAATCTGAAAAGCGCGCCCATCGTTGTGGCCGGAGGTTACGGAGTCGGCTCAAAAGAGAATTTCGACCTTCTCTTCGCTCTTGCCCGTGAATTGCATGGCGAGGTTGGCGCAACCCGCGCAGCCGTCGATGCCGGCTTTACCACTCACGACCGCCAGATAGGTCAGACAGGTCTTACAGTCCGTCCCAAAGTATATTTCGCATGCGGAATTTCGGGACAGGTGCAGCACATTTCGGGAATGCAGGACAGTGGAATAATAATATCCATAAACAGCGACCCCGATGCACCCATCAATGCTATCGCCGACTACGTGATAACCGGTCGTGTCGAAGATGTACTTCCTAAATTAATAAGCCATTATCAGAAAAAATCATGAACTATTATACCGACAACCCGGTGCTTAAGCACTATTTGAACCATCCTCTTTTGCGTCGCATCGTAGAGATGAAAGAACGCAATTTTACCGAGGCCGGAAAATACGATTACGCCCCTGTCGATTTTGAAGAGGCTGTGGCAGGTTGCGAACAAGTATTGACACTCGTAGGCGAGCTTTGTGCCGAAATAGTTGCCCCGAATGCAGCCGAGGTAGACCACACAGGTCCCACACTCGACAATGGCAGGGTTACATACGCTGCGGCCACCGACGAAAATATGGACATGTTCCGCAAGGCGGGTCTTATGGGAATCTCAATACCCCGTTGCTACGGCGGCCTGAATTTCCCCACAACGGTGTTCATCATGCTCGAAGACCTTGTGGCACGTGCCGACGCAGGGTTCGGCAATCTGTGGGGTCTGCAAGAGTGTGCCGAGACGATAAATGCTTTTGGCAACGACGAGCAACGCCAACGTTACCTCCCCCGCATCGCCGGCGGCGAGACAATGTCTATGGACCTTACCGAGCCCGATGCAGGTAGCGACCTTCAGAGTGTACGTTTGAAAGCCACATACAACGAGGCCGACGGACGTTGGTATCTGAACGGTGTCAAGCGTTTCATCACCAATGGCGACGCCGATATTCATCTTGTGCTTGCACGTAGCGAAGAGGGCAGCAGCGACGGACGCGGTCTTTCGCTCTTCATATACGACAAACGCAACGGCGGCGTACACACCCGTCGCATCGAGGATAAGATGGGTATACACGGCTCGCCCACCTGCGAACTTGTCTACAATAATGCTCCTGCCGAGCTTTGCGGCAGCCGCAAGATGGGACTTATAAAATATGTGATGGCTCTCATGAACAGTGCGCGTCTGGGAATTGCCACACAAAGTGTGGGGCTCTCCGAGGCGGCATACAACGAGGCACGTGAATATGCAGCCAATCGCAAGCAATTTGGTCGTGCGATAGAAAATTTTGCTCCCGTATACGAAATGTTGGGCGAAATGAAGGCTCGTCTCGATGCGTCGCGCAGCCTTCTATACGAAACAGCCCGCAACGTCGATATTACCACCTGTTTCGATGAACTTGCCCGTGAGCGTACACTTACACCTGAGGAGCGTCAAGAGGCAAAAGCATTTTCGCGTGTGGCCGATGCTCTCACACCCATTGTCAAGGGTATAGGCAGCGAAATATGCAACCGCAACACCTACGATGCAATACAGGTGCATGGCGGCTCGGGCTACATGAAAGATTATGCTTGCGAGCGTCTCTACCGCGACGCGCGCATCACATCCATATACGAAGGAACGACACAGTTGCAGGTGGTGGCAGCTATACGATACGCCACCAACGGTTTCTACTCGACATTGCTCGAGGGTTACCTGTCGGGTGAAGTGTCGCCGGCAATGTCTCCCATCCGCGACAGAATAGCCAAGATGGTTGCTCTCTATCGTGCGTCGGTCGAGCGTGCGCAGTCTTTCGGCTGTCAAGAGACTAATGATTTTCTCTCGCGTCGTATATACGAAATGGCATCATACTGCATCATGGCAGCACTGTTGATGCTCGACGCATCGTCCAATGAAGAACTTTTTGCAGCCTCGGCACGCAGCTTTACGGCGATGGCCGAAGCAGTTGTGGCTGCTCATGCAACATATATAGAAAATTATACCCCCGAATTATTAAACGATTATCATAAATAGGATTATGGAAACAAAGCATCAGTTCCTCCGCGTGGCTTACGAACTTGTTTCGCATCGCGATAATATTGCCGAAGAGGTAGAAAAAGCTACTCGTGAGCAACCTTTCAGTTTCATCACAGGTTTCAATTTTACGCTCGATGCCTTTGAAAATAACCTTAAGGATTTAAAGAAAGGTGATACGTTCGATTTTGTAATTCCTTCGGACGAGGCGTATGGTGATTACGACCCCGACCATGTTCAAGAATTTGACCGCGAGGTGTTTACCATTGACGGAAAGTTCGACTCGGCGCACATCTTCAACGGTAATATCGTCGAAATGATGCGCAGCGACGGCTCGCCCATTCTTGGCACCGTGAAGGAGGTTACACCCATGAAAGTAGTCATGGACTTCAATCATCCTTTGGCAGGTTGCGACCTGCAATTTGTCGGCACAGTGGTAGAGGCTCGTCCCGCAACAGAGAAAGAGATAAACAAATTTGCCGATTCGCTTAAGCCGAGCGGGTGCAGTTGCGGTTGCAGCGGATGCGGCGGCGGTGGTTGCGACGAAGGTTGCGGCGGTTGCCATTAATTACACGATAAACACATTAGGCTTAGGATAATGAATACCATAGGCACACAAGTGCGACTCACCACATTCGGTGAGTCGCATGGTACTGCAATAGGCGGCATTCTCGACGGATTCCCGTCGGAAATAGTTGTTGATGAGGAGTTTGTATGTAGTGAAATGCGTCGTCGCCGTCCCGGTCAGAGCGCGGTGACAACCGCGCGCAACGAGGCTGACGAAGTGCAGTTCCTCTCCGGAATATTTGATGGACGTACAACCGGCACGCCCATAGGTTTTGTGATATACAACACTAACAACCGCAGCGGCGACTACGACAATCTGCGCGACGCTTACCGACCGTCACATGCCGATTATACATACTCGGTCAAGTACGGTGTGCGCGACCATCGCGGCGGTGGACGTTCCTCGGCGCGCGAGACGGCAGTGCGCGTTTGTGCCGGAGCATTGTGCAAGCTTGCTCTTGCGCAAATGGGAATAACAGTGCAGGCCTACACTTCGCAAGTTGGCGACATTAAACTTGAACAACCCCATACAGCCTATAATCTGTCGCTTGCCGAAGAGAATATAGTGCGCTGTCCCGATGCCGAAAAAGCAGCAGCAATGGAGCGCCTCATTCTCGATGTCAAACGCGAGGGCGACACTGTCGGCGGCATTGTCACCTGTGTGGCAAAAGGTGTCCCGGCGGGCATTGGCGCACCTTTGTACAACAAACTTTCCTCGTCGCTCGCAGCGGCAATGATGACTATAAATGCTGCCAAAGGCTTCGATTATGGCGACGGCTTTGCCTCGGTTACGGGTCGTGGTTCCATGCAGAATGATATATTCTACGACGATAATGGCACTATAAACACCCGCACCAACCACAGTGGCGGCATACAAGGTGGCATTTCCAACGGGCAGGATATATATTTTCGTGTAGCCTTTAAGCCTGTGGCAACCATATTGTGCGAACAACCTACTGTGGGTGTCGATGGTAAGGATACTGTTATTTCGGCTCGCGGACGTCACGACCCTTGTGTCGTTTCTCGTGCAGTTCCGGTGGTTGAGGCTATGGCTGCTCTTACAATTCTCGACCATTGTCTTTTATCGCGTTGCACTCGATTGTAGAATTATAGCTCAATAAACGTCAGTTTTAATCTTGTAAAAACTGACGTTTATTTATTATGGCGGTTGAAAAAAGTTACCCTGATTGCTCTATTCTTTTTGAAAGAAATTCAAACAGTTTTTAAACCAACTTCCAAATATTTTATCAAACAGTTGCAATATTTAAAATAATATTGCAACTTTGTTGTTTTATTAGAAACTGTTTCAATGGTTATTCAAAAATAATAAAATAAGGCGCGAATAGACGCGCAGAATTAAAGATAAATATGAAAAATACCAAAAACAACGAGGGTGGGGCAGAGCAGGCTGTGCCACATGAAACAAAAAAACGATTCACCTTTACAGAAAAGATGGTCAAGCGATTGACTATGATGTTTTTTGTAGTTTTATGGTTGCTGCTGACAATCTTCGAGTCGGTACAGCTCCATCGCATACAAGAACTGTCGCTCTTCCTGCCCACCGAACAATTCTTTAAAGAGATGATGGCGGCGCCGGCCGGAATACTCTCGTATATAGGTTGTTTCCTTATACAGTTTTTCTACTATCCGGCAGTTGGTGCAGCAATATACGTAGTACTGCTTTTTGTTGCCTATCTTCTTGTGCGAAAAGCATTTGGTATCAACGCTCGATGGTCGTTGGCAGCCCTTCTGCCTGTCGCCTTGCTGTTGGCAACCAATATGTATATGGGCTATTGGATATACTACATAAAAATGCAAGGCTTCTTTTATGTAGCAATTATAGGCGTCATATTCATGCTGTTGGCAATGTGGGCGTGTAAAAAACTTCCAATGTGGGCAAAATTCCTCTTTGCGGTTGCGTGGACAGTAGTCGGCTATCCTTTATTCGGAGTATTCGCTCTTTTCGGAACATTCCTGATGGCCACACAAGCACTTTTGGGCAAGGGTAATATAGTGGCGCGTGCGGCCCTTATGCTGCTGGCCCTGTCACTTATAGCCATAATCCCTGCGCTTGCCTACGGAAATATCTATACATCGGCCTCCCTGCCGCTCGTTTATGGAGCCGGAATACCTGCTTATCAATGGTCGCTCTTTTCCGAGCCACGCATTGTGCAAAGAATATGGCCTGTATGGTTGCCTTATATTTCTCTCTTCCTTGCCCTTTTTGTGTATGCCGTGCTTGGCGAAAAGGTGACAGAGGGTAAAAAAATAAGCGAGAAACAGACACTCTGCCAGTTTGCTTTGCTTGCAACCGCCATGTTTGCAACGTGGATATTTTGGTACCACGACGAAAATTTCACTGCCGAACTTAAGCAGAATCAAGCAATATGGGACGAAGATTGGGAGCGCGTCGCCGAGCTTGGAAAGGTGTCGGGCACTCCCACGCGCCTTGTGGTGATGAATAAAAATATGGCTCTGCTGCACATGGGACGTGCAGGCGAAGAGATGTTCCGCTACCCTGACGGCTCGGCAGCGCCAAAATCCACGATGAACGTGCGCCTTGTGCAGACAGGCGGCAAGATGGCCTATTATCAATATGGCCGTTTCAACTTCTGCTACCGTTGGTGCGTCGAAGATGCAGTGGAGTATGGCTGGAAAGTCGAGTATCTGAAACACGCCGTACGCTCCATGATAGCCTCGGGGCAGTATAAGATAGCCCGTCGATACGTGGATATACTCAAGCAGACACTGTTCCATTCGTCGTGGGTCGAACGGTTCGAGAAAATTATTGACAACCCCAAACTCGCCGACAAGACACCCGAAATTGCATTCCCCCGTCTCATGTACTGTTACATGAACACACTCGATGTTGATGATTCGCACATCGAGGCCTATTTGTTGAATCAGATGACCTCCAACCTCTTTGTGAATCCGACGCCCGTATGCACCGAGGCATCTTTGATGCACGCGCTCATACGCAAAGACACGCAGCTCTTCTGGAATACCATTGTCAATTATCTTAGTACCCATAAACAGTTTCGCATACCCACGCATTATCAAGAGGCGTTGTTGCTCTATGCCAACATCGACCGTCGCGCCGATATTTCAAAATTCAATTTTGATAAAAAAATAGAACAAAGGTTCCGCGACTTTTCAAAATTGACGACAAAATACCGAGGAATGACCGAGGATCAGATGGCGCCATACTTTAAGGACGACTTTGGCGACACCTATTGGTACTTCTACTTCTTTGTACGTGAAATAAAAAGTAATTAACAACTATGAAAGCAAGAATATATACACTCCTATTTATTGTAACGACCATGCTCAGCGCACACTCTTGCTCGCCGGCGTTGCCCAACGCTCCTGTGTCGTCGAAAAAACTGCCCGAAATTTACCCCGACTACAAAAGTGTGACAGTGCCCTGCAATATAGCTCCTCTGACATTTGAAATAAAAGAGAGCGGCGCAACCTCCTTCCTCACACGTTTCACCATCGGCGAAAAAGAACTTCTGCTCTCGGGGCGCGACGTTACACCCTCGCTCGACGAGTGGCGCGAACTGCTCGCCGGTATTTCCAAGGCCGAAAAAATAAAAGTCGATACATACTTCGAGAAAAACGAAAAATGGTACATAAACAAACCCTTCTTCATAACCGTCTCTCCCGACTCCATCGACCGCTACCTATCCTATCGCCTCATACCCCCTTCGTATGTGGCCTATGAAAAGTTAGACATAATGCAGCGCGACCTGACCTCCTTCGACGAAGAGGTTATATACTGCAACATGATGCTTGCCACCGAGCATCAGGGACAGTGCATAAATTGCCATCACTATAAAAACTACAAAACCGACAATATGCAGTTCCATGCCCGTCAATACCTTGGCGGAACACTCTTTGTACACAACGGCAAGCTCAGCAAGATAGACCTCAAGACCGACTCTACAATTTCGGCGGGCGTCTACCCCTCTTTCAACCCTGTGTACGACGTGGTTGCATACTCGGTAAACAACACCGGACAGGTGTTCCACACAGTCAATCACAATAAAATAGAGGTGCAGGATGTTGCAAGCGACCTTGTACTCTATAACCCTGTAAAAAACACCGTGTCACACATATCCAACGGCGCTAACGACTTAGAGGTGTTCCCCTGCTGGTCGCCCGACGGTCGTACACTCTACTATTGCAGTGCCCATTTCGAAATAAAAGACACCGCAAATACCATGACAAAAGAAGAGATACTCCGATTCGATGAAATAAAATACGACATACTTTCGCGCAGTTGGAATCCCGAAACATACGAGTTTGGCGCACCCGACACAGTCTTTGCCTGCTCGCGCATGGGTAAGAGCGCAACGCTGCCCCGCATCTCTCCCGATGGTCGTTACATGCTTTTCGCATTGGGTAAGTATGGCTGTTTCCACGTATGGCACAGCGACGCAGATATCTACATGCTCGACCTTGCAACCGGTCACGCACGCGCCCTCAAACAGTCCAACTCCTCTGATGCCGAGAGCTACCCCTCGTGGAGCAGCAACGGCAAATGGATAATGTTCTCCAGTCGTCGCGACGATGGAAATTACACCCGCGTGTATATTGCTCACGTCGAGCCCGACGGACGCACCACCAAGGCCTTTCTGTTGCCGCAGAGTACCCCGGCATTCTACTCCCTCTATGATAAATCCTACAACCGTCCCGAATTTATGATAGAGCCTGTGCAGTTTACTCCGGCCGAGGCTGCTGAAGTTCTTAGTGGTGAGGCTCTTAAGGCTACATATTCCGAGAATTGCAAATAGCTTTTGTCTGTTTGCTCATTTGGTAAATGAGGGTGACCCAAAAGTAAAATTGGGTTACCCTCTTT